>CAZBFC010000026.1:0-4940 GCA_964491095.1 uncultured archaeon
GAGATTCCAAAGATAGTTGTTGTTGGTGTAGGTGGTTCTGGAAATAACACGATAACTAGATTGAAGAATATCGGTGTCGATGGTGTTTTGACAGTTGCAGTAAATACAGATAAGCAACATCTGATGATCACAAAAGCCGATAAGAAGGTTCTAATTGGGAGGAGTATTACGAGAGGATTGGGTGCTGGAGGTTATCCTGAAATTGGAAGAAAGGCTGCTGAGATGGCTAGAGGTGTTTTTGAGCAACTTTTGGCCGATGCAAATATGGTATTCATCTGCGCTGGTATGGGTGGTGGAACCGGAACCGGGGCAGCGCCTGTCATAGCTGAGGTTGCAAAGCAGCAGGGTGCCATAGTAATAAGCATGGTTAACATGCCTTTTTTGGTTGAGAGGGCAAGGTTGAGGAAGGCTGCTGAAGGTTTGGAAGAGCTTAGGAAGTATTCTGACACCGTTGTAGTTTTGGACAACAACAAGTTGCTTGAGTACGTTCCAAATCTGCCTATAGAGCAGGCTTTCAGTGTTATGGATCAGCTAATTGCCGAAACGATTAAGGGTATTACGGATACGATCACAAGACCCTCGCTGATGAACATAGATTTCGCAGATGTTAAGGCTGTGATGGAGAACGGTGGAGTTGCAGTCATGCTAGTTGGGGAATCTAAGTCCCAATCTAAGGCTAAGGATGTTGTTAGAGATTGTTTGAGTCATCCGTTGCTCGAAGTAGATTTCAGAGGAGCAAGAGGTGCGCTGATCCACATCTCCGGAGGAAACGATCTGACAATCAAGGAGGCCGAGGAAATAGTTAGAGAGCTTACGTTTGAGATCGACGTTAACGCAAACGTGATTTGGGGAGCAAGGATTGAGCCGGAGTTGGAAGGAATGGTCAGGGTTATGGCTATAATGACTGGCGTAAAGTCTCCAAACCTCCTTTCAAGATACGAGCCAGACGGCGAAATCCCGCAAAAGAACGAAACTGTTGAAACTATAAGAAGAAAATTTGGGATTGACAAAATCAGGTGATTCTTTCACCTCTTGAATAAACTATAGCATCTCCCCTTGCAATAATTTCACCATCCTTAATTATCGATATCTCATAGAAGGAGATCCTTTTTCCACCCTTAACCAATTTAGCTTCAGCTATCAGCTTATCTCCAACGAATGCTGGTGTATAGAAGTTCATGCTTATGGATATTGCGAACCTCTTTATTCCATCGGAATTTGCCGCCAAGCCTAAGGCAAAATCTGATAGAGCGATCAAATAGCCTCCATGTGCGAATCCGTGAAAGTTCGTGAACTCCTCCCTAACAACACCTTCAACCCTAGCAAATCCCGGCCTATACTCAAGCACCTTAGCATCCAAGAACTTTCTAAATCTGTCGTTCAGAATGTACTCATCCATGATCGATGTTTGGACTTGAGTTTTTAGAAATTGTTATATCATCTTGCAATGGCTAGGCTTTATGCTTGCATATGGAAGATTTATAGCTCATGGTGAGATATTTGAAGGTTATTTTAAGATCGAAAATGGTGTAATCGATTTTGAAGGGTTAAAATTCGAGCATGTTAAGTTTCTCCCACCTGTAAAGCCGAGCAAAATCGTATGCATAGGCTTGAACTATATCGATCATGCCAAAGAATTGAACATGCCTTTGCCAGAGGAACCGATAATATTTCTTAAGCCCCCTTCAGCTGTGATTGGGCACGAGGACTTTATAGAACTTCCAAAACAGTCGAAGAGGATCGATTACGAAGGTGAGCTGGCGGTTGTAATCGGAAAGAAGTGTAAAAACGTTAGCAGAGAGGAAGCATTTGAATACGTATTGGGTTACACATGCTTCAACGATGTAACTGCGAGAGATCTACAGCGTAAGGATGGACAGTGGACAAGGGCAAAATCGTTCGATACTTTTGCTCCGATTGGGCCATATGTGGCATGCTTTAAGGATGCATCAAATTTAAAAATTGAAACGGTTTTGAATGGAACTGTAGTCCAATCGTCGAGTACATCGAATCTGATATTTGATATCCCAACGCTGATCGAGTTTATATCCTCGATAATGACTTTAAACAGAGGAGATGTGATAGCAACTGGAACTCCGGCTGGAGTTGGAGAACTTAAAAGTGGGGACGTTGTTGAGGTTAGGATTGAAAAAATTGGAGTTCTTAGAAATTACGTGAGGTGATAACGTGCTCGAAAAGGAGTATAAGGCTCAAGAGGTTGAGGAGAAGTGGCTGAAGCTCTGGAAGGATGAGATGTACTACTTTGACTGGAACTCTAAGAAACCGCATTACATAATCGATACCCCTCCTCCATATCCGACGGGCTCTTTCCACATCGGAAACACATTGAATTGGTGTTACATCGATTTCATAGCCAGATACAAGAGAATGAAGGGATACGAGGTCATGTTTCCTCAAGGTTGGGACTGCCATGGACTGCCAACTGAAGTTAAGGTGGAAGAAATACATGGCATAAGCAAGAACGATGTGCCAAGGGAGGAGTTTAGAAGACTCTGCATCGAATTCACAAAGAAGAACATCGAAAGGATGAAGCAGACGATGAAGAGGTTGGGATTCAGCATAGATTGGAGCAAGGAATACATAACGATGTATCCAGAGTACTACAAAAAGACTCAGATCTCTTTCGTTAGGATGTACAACAAGGGTTTGATCTACAAGGGCTACCATCCCGTCGTATTTTGTCCGAGATGCCAGACTACGATTGCACTGGCAGAGATTGAGTACAGGAAGGGCAAAACTAAGCTAAATTACATCAGATTTGGTGATGGAGAAAATTCTGTTGTAATCGCTACGACAAGGCCAGAGTTGATTCCAGCTTGCGTAGCTATAGCCGTACATCCCGATGACGATAGATATAAGCATTTAATCGGTAAGAAGGTTAAGGTGCCAACCACAGACTACGAGGTTGAGATAATTGCAGATGAGGATGTAGATCCAGAGTTTGGAACTGGAATCGTAATGATCTGTACGTTTGGAGACAAGCAGGACGTTAAATGGTGGAAGAAGCACAACCTACAGCTTAGAGCCATTCTTGGCAAAGATGGAAGGTTAAACGAATTGGCTGGAAAATACGCTGGCTTGACAACTTTGGAGGCAAGAGAAAAGATCTTAGAAGATTTGGCAAAGGAGGGTAGGCTCATAAAGCAGGAGGAGATCGATCAGAACGTCGGTGTCTGCTGGAGGTGCAAGACGCCGGTGGAGATCATCGTTGAGGATCAGTGGTTCGTTAAGGTTGACAAGGAGAAGATTCTTGAAGCAGCAAGAAAGATCAAGTGGGTTCCAGAGCACATGTTCTCCCGTTTGGAGAGTTGGATTGAAGGAATGGAATGGGATTGGGTTATAAGTAGGCAGAGGATCTTCGCAACGCCGATTCCAGTGTGGTACTGTAAGAAGTGTGGGGAGATAATCGTTGCTAAGGAGGAGTGGTTGCCAGTCGATCCTACAAAGGATAAGCCGAAGGAGCCTTGTCCGAAGTGCGGAAGTACAGAATTTGAAGGGGAAACTGATGTTCTAGATACTTGGATGGATTCCTCGATAACTCCACTGGCAATTACGGGATGGCCTGACGATTGGAAGAAGGATGATTATCCAACTAACCTGAGACCGCAAGGACACGATATAATCAGAACTTGGGCATTCTACACTATTCTGAGATCCATTGCACTAGTGGATGAGATTCCGTGGCATGAAATAGTTATAAATGGAATGGTGCTTGGAGAGGATGGCAGAAAGATGAGCAAAAGCCTAGGCAACGTAGTCGAGCCGGATGAGGTTATTGAGAAATATGGGGCCGATGCTTTAAGGCAGTGGGCGGCAAGTGGAGTTGTTGGTGATGATGTTGCTTTCAGCTGGAAGGAGATAATAGCCGCATCAAGGTTCCAGCAGAAGTTCTGGAGCATTTTAAGGTTCACTTTGCTTCATCTGAAGAAGATGCCGAGCGAGGATGACGTAAAATTGCTAAGAGATGCCGACAGATGGATCTTGTCGAAGTTGATGAAACTCGTTAGAGAAGTGGACGAGCACATGGAGAACTACAGGTTTGCCGAAGCGCTCAAAGCGATCAGGAGCTTTACTTGGTATGAGTATGCGGATAACTACTTGGAGATCGTGAAGAATAGGCTGTATGCTGGAAGTGAAGAGGAAAAGAGACCTGCTAAATTCGTACTTTATACCGTCATGAACATACTCACCAGACTTCTTGCTCCATTTACGCCGTTCTTAGCTGAGGAGTGCTGGCAGAGGTTGCATGAGGGGATTGGAGAAAAGGTTGAAAGTGTTCACCTGCAGAGCTATCCAGAAGTTGACGAGAGGTTCATAGATGAGGAAGCTGAAAAGAGGGGAGAACTGATAAAGGAGATCGTCTCAGCGATCAGAAGGATGAAGCACGATAAGGGAATGGCGTTAAATGCACCATTAAAGAAGGTTATGATCTACACTCAGATTCCAGTGGATACGAGAGATATCGCTGGGGCTGTGAACGCTGAAGTTGAGTTGCTTGAGGAGATGCCGACGATAGAGGTTAGAGTGAAGGCTTTGAGGCCTAAGTTCAACATCTTAGGCCCGATGTTCAAGGACAAGGTTAAAGCGATCGTGAGTGCAGTCAATGGGCTATCAAACGAGGAGAAGCTTAAGTTCGTTGAAAAGGGGGCCATTGAACTCGATGTTAATGGAGAGAAGATTGAACTTAAGAGGGACTGGTTCGACGTTGAGATAGAGAAGGTCGTTGGTGGCGAGGGTGTTGAAGTGCTGGAATTGAAGAATGCAGTAGTTATTGTAGAAATTTAATTTTATAATTTATATTTAAAATTATAAATATATTTCTGTTTTTATGTTTTGCATAATTTAATTTATATTATAAAATTTTACTTTAAAAGGTAACTGCTAGCGAAATTTATATATTTCGAAATTGAGACCTTTGC
>CAZBFC010000027.1:0-7721 GCA_964491095.1 uncultured archaeon
AAGCAGGACGTTATGAAGATTCTGAAATGAGCTCATCGAGTGTTAAAATCGAAATCAGGTTTTGGATTTTTGCACCCCTATTCACAACACACAGTACTGCTATAACCCTACCTCCCCTTTTTTCAACCCTTTCAACAACAGACAGCGCAGATCTGCCGGTGGTGGTGACGTCTTCAACCACCACAAACCTTTCTCCAGCTTTAATGACACCTATGCAGTCGTCTTTGATTCCATAATCCTTCTTCTGCTTTCTGAAGATCACCAACGGTTTTTCCATTTTCATGGAGAGAGCAACAGCCAACGGAACTCCTCCAAGCTCTATGCAAGCTATCTTATCGAAATCAAGCTCTCTGACTTTCTTGGCCATAAGCTCGGTTATCAGCTTGAGGATGTCTGGATACGTGCAGGCGTGCTTTATGTCCACGTAAACGTTACTCTTCTGCCCAGATGAAAGTACGAATTCACCGAACTTAACGGCTCCTACCTCTTTGAGTCTTCTGATCAGATCCTTCTTCACCACGGAACCTCCTTTAGCTTTAAAATGTAGGCTATGACATTCACAGCTAGGTGTAGCAGTGGTGTTATAACGATTCCGATGACGATTATCTCCGTAGTGAAGAGGACTTTGAAGGCTGGAGAGAAGCTTGCGAATGCATACGCTACAAGTAAAAACGTTAACTGGTCAAGAACTGGAAAGCATTTACCTCTTTCCACACCAAACCTTCTCTTTATGAAGCTTCCCAAGGAGTCTCCAACCATAGCTCCAAAAGCTAGCAGGAAAACCAACCTTATAAATTGATCGTAGGGTAATTTAGAGTACAGCTCAAATCCCACAGATCTTTCAATTAGAAGCTGAAGATGAGCTATGAGGATACCACCCAAAACTCCAGCTATAAATCCCCTTATCGTTTTTCCATCACCTAAGATCCTCTTTCCGTCGATGAAGTATTTTCCAAAGTCCAAGGGTGTTCCACCACCGAATATAACTGCAAAGTTGTTGGGTGTGTAGGCAGGTAGGAGTAACCAGATCGTTTTTAATATCTCGAGCATAGACCTGCAAGGACGTTTTGGTATAACTTTTATTCGATTGAATCTAATACCAGAATCGGTAAGCTTAATAAGTCTGATGCTTAAAGAACTGCGGAGGTGTAGTCATGGAAGATGAAATTAAATTACCTTACAAAACCAAATCACTCTGCCCAGAATGCTTAAGGGTTTTGGATGCTGAAGTTTACGAGGAGAACGGCAAGGTCATGATCCGTAAAACCTGTCCCGAGCATGGTGAGTTTGTTGATGTTTATTGGGGTGATGTTGAGCTTTTCAAGAAAGCTTCTCGCTTCAGACATGACGGTTTAGGTATCTGGAATCCGATAACGAAGAACGATAAGGGTTGTCCGTTCTCATGTGGTTTGTGCAACTTACACAAAAGTCACACTGCTCTGTTAAATATAGTTTTAACTAATAGATGTGATCTAGCCTGCTGGTATTGCTTTTTTTATGCTAAAAGAGTAGGTTATGTATACGAACCAACTCTTGATCAAATAGTTCAGATGGTTAGAACGGCTAAGAATCTAAAGCCAGTTGGATGCAATGCTGTGCAGCTGACTGGAGGAGAGCCGACGCTCAGAGACGATCTGATCGACATAATAAAAGCTATAAAAGCTGAGGGAATCGACCACATCCAGTTGAATACGAATGGGATAAGGCTAGCCCTCGAAAGAGATTTTGCTTTGAAGGTTAGAGAAGCTGGTGTAAATACCGTCTATCTATCGTTTGACGGTGTAGATGAGAAAACCAATCCAAAGAACATAAAGGAAGTTCCGGCAATACTGGAGAACTGCAGGAGAGCTAAGCTCGGAATAGTCTTGGTTCCAACGGTGATAAGAACCGTAAACGACCACCAGCTGGGAGATATAATCAGGTTTGCCGCTGACAATATAGACATAATTAGAGGTGTAAACATACAGCCCGTCAGCTTGGTTGGAAGCATGCCAAGAAAAGAGAGAGAAAGATATAGGATAACGATTCCAGACGTTATAAAGAGAATCGAGGAGCAGACGAACGGTGAGATTTCGAGAGATGATTTCTATCCGGTTCCATGCGTAACCCCCATCTCGCACTTCGTTGAAGCCTTAACAGGAAGACCGCAGTACGAATTCACATGCCACTTCGCATGCGGAATGGCAACCTACGTTTTCAAGGAAGATGGAAAGCTTATTCCGATTACGAGATTCGTTGACGTTGAGGGATTCTTCGAATATTTAGATGAGAAGGCCGAAGAAATCAAGAACAGTAGGATAAAGAGCTTAAAGGTTTTAAAGAGCATTCTGGACTTAAGAAAGTTTGTAGATTCGAAGAAGGCTCCGAAGAGCCTTGATGTGAGCAAGATCCTGTTCGATGTTTTGGTTAGACACGATTACTCAGCACTTGGAGAATTCCATGCAAGGACACTGTTCATCGGAATGATGCACTTCCAAGATCTCTACAACTACGACATCGAAAGGGTCAAGAGGTGTGTAATCCACTATGGAACTCCCGATGGTAGAATAATCCCGTTCTGCGCATTCAACGTTCTGCCCGAAATATACAGGGATAAGATCCATGAGCAGTTTGGAATTCCAATTGAGGAGTGGGAAAAGAAGACCGGCAAGAAGCTTAAGGACGATATCTACAGGGTTATAAGGAGACCAAGAGATTGAAATATAAAAAATTAGGAGCTAACCTTCTGTTGTATTGCAAAGAGGTTTATTATCGTAATGTCCGAAGCTGGCATATCTCCCTCGAATGCATGGAAGTTCCAGGATGCATCATCCAGAGCCCACTCGTAACCTACCTGCCAGATGAAGAAACCGGCAGATGCTCTATGGCCGGTGTTGCACGTCGTTATAATCTTCCTAACTTGGCTTGGGTACTTTTCAGATATCATGGCTCTTATCTCTTTGGGAGACTTTAGTATCTTCTTTTCTTTATCCTTCCAGAACAGATCGGACGGTATGTTTTCGGCCGTCATCAGGTGGCCTCCTCTGATCGTCTTGGCCTTCGATCCGTTGTAGTATGCGGGAGGTCTCATGTCACATATTCCAATGCTTGGATTCTCCATGGCCAACAGTATATCATCTCTCGTTGCATACATGTTCCATCTTATCTTATTCTCATCAACTGTAAACGTCCCCGTTTCAGGCATATCTAGACTGTATACTTTGAAATCACTCGTTAGATATCGGCTTTCGAGAACGGTGTAGTTTACAGGAAACAGCTTTACGTTGTTAAATCCGAGGAAGTAGAGTATATACCATACGACACAAGCGTCTGTCGGATCCCTCGCAACTACTATGACCGTCTTTCCTTCGCTCACTCCCAACTGTCTAAAGATGTGCTGCAGCTCGTCTGGATCAAATTGACCGGGTTTTATTGGGTATCCCCATATTCCCTTTATTAGACCGTTCTTCTGTCTAAAAACCTTGAAACTAGCCCATATAGCATTCTTAACGCTTTTATCAGGCTTTTGTTTGCTTGCATCGATTATCACGTACTTATCGGGATGCTCGATTGCCTTTATGATATCCTCCTTGGTGGCCATAGCTTCGGGATGTGCCCATCCGTTCGTCGATCTGCTTGCCAATGTTCCGTAGATGCTCAGAGTCAAAAGCGACAGTATAAGCAATAAGACAAGTACGTATCTCCTCATAAACAATACCCCCACTCGCACTTTAACTATGTGATATTATCAAGGATAATATATAAGTCAAACTAACAAATTGCATATCACGTATAAAATATCACTTATAAGTATTCTTTTTATAAGTATTCTTTTATACGTGATGTGTTATAGGGATGAAGCAAAAGAGATCAAAAATTGAAATGATCACGAATTACCGCAAAGTCTTTCAAGAACGTTGAGAAATCTTTTTCCTTCCTCTGTCAATATGTATGGATTGTCACCCTCAATCAACCCTGCATTAATCAGAGCATCCAGTATTGGTTGTAGCCTTGTCAATTCAACATTTGCCTTCCTCGATATGGCAGTTTTCCTTTCAAGCACGTTGCAGGCTCTTAGTACATCTCTAATAATCATTAACTTATCTCTTCGTCTCATAATTTAACTTTTAATAATTTCAATCTTAAAATTTACGATTTTGTATCAATAAACAACTTATCATAGAGGTCATAATTATGAATTATTTTTATAAATAATAAATAAAAATATTATTTACCTTTGCATCGCCAATTCGTTTGCCAGTACGTACACAACCATGTCCACCTCATCGTTTATATCGATGCTAACAACTTCACCTTTCTGAGCCTTTATTAAGGCTTCACCTCTTTTTCCATAACTTGAAACTTCAGGTAATCCAGATTTCACGCCATAGTAAACCTTCATTATTGCAGATTTGATCAGCTTCGCGTCTCCCTTCAAAATCTCGTCGCCTAGTTGCTCGGCTTTGTCGAGGCAGTGCATGAAGTTTACTGCAGTTATTCCGTAGTTCCTGAATATCATAAATCCCAAAGCACCAGCTTTTAGATAAAACTCGGCAGCCTTGGCATCACCCCTATTTTCCAATCCCTTCGCCAGGTTTAGGTAGAACGTTGCCCTTACGTCTGGCGGTATCGCATCCCAATGCTCCTTGATTGCTTCGAGGACGTTCATAGCCTTATCGACATTTCCACTACTCATGTAAAGCGAACTCAGGTTGCTCAAGGCTGTTGTAAGGTTGCTCAGCATCTCCGGATTTTCCTTTGAAAGCTCGCTATACAACCTTATGGCTTCCTTATAAAACTTCTCAGCCTTTTCCAAATCTCCCTTTCTGCTGTAGAGAAAGCCCAAATTGTTTACGATCGATGCAACGTTGATCATCTTACTTTTATCCTCCTTAGATCTCTTTAATTCTATTCTCAAAGCATCATGGAAGCACTTCTCTGCATTTTCATAATCCTCTTCGATCATATAGAGGTCAGCCAACGAAAGCAGTACTGAAACCATCCCATCCTCATCGTTCATATCCATTCTGATTCTTAAGCATTCGATGTACATGCTTTCGGCTTTTTTGTGCTCACCTTTTGCGAAGTACAGGTTACCCAAATTGTTCAAAACTCCAGCGACGAATTTGGCATAGTCTGGGTTCTCCTTAACCCTCTTGGAATAGTAGTTCAAAACGGTCTTATAATTGGTTTCAGCTTCCTCATACCTTTTACTCATAAGGTAAAGGTTTCCAAGCGTTCCTATTACCCTGCATCTCGTATCATCATCTTTCATATGCTTGATTAGCTTTTCTCCGACTTCGATAAGTTTATCTATACACGAATGTTTTCCATAAAGTTTGTTTGCGGTATCTATGAACAGTTCAAACGCTCTTTCAATTTCTCCAGCCTTCAAACAGTGATACGCCAAATGTGATCGACTATCTAAGCTATCGGCAAGCTTTTCGTAGTATTCAATTGCAAGTCTGTGAAAATCCTTTTCCTCAAGATCTTCAAATACCTCTTTGGCAATCTCGTTGAACCTAAGCGTGAGAGTTCTCTCAGTTAGAACACCCATCGAAATAAGCTCATCTATCAGTGATGAATAATTCTCAAACTTTCGGGAGTAGACTTCTTTTGCCCTATCCTTAACTATACCATCATCCAAAACAGCTAAACACCTAGCAAGTTCAAATGCTTCCTTACTTAAAGCAAGTTCAAGCAATCTCCTTAAATTTTCTCGAATCTTAGGGCCAGCATCAATCAGATCTCCAGTATCTTCACTCTCATCTTCAAGCATCTTCTTAGCTTTGTTGGATAGCTCCTCAATTTCCTCTACAAGTTTTCTGATCTCTTCGTTCTCCTTCTTCTGCAAAATCGATTTTGCAAACTCTACATACTTCTCAAACATACCATCACACCCTAAAGATTATGCCAGCATAACCGACGACACTGCTCTTATCGGCAACGTCACCGCTTGTAGAATAATCAACCAACTCAGCCCGACCGCCATAATGCTTTGCATAGTACATCGCAACTGCTATCGCACCATAACCACATACGCTTGCCTGCAAATCGTAAATGGTTTTGTAGTACTTCGAAACGTCCATCGTGAGTATGGCCTTGATCACGATCTCATCGAGTCGCCTGCATTCCTCATCTGGCAGATAATGATGCATGTCGGATGATGCCACAACTACTATCTCCCTTCCTGTTTTTTCTTTTGCAGTTATTATCTCCTCAGCAACCTCCCTTGTCGTTTCCTCATCCTGCAAACCCAGGCAAATGGGGACGATCTTAAACTTCCTACCCTGATTTATGTACTGAAGGAACGGAACCTGAACCTCCAGCGAATGTTCATACCTATGTGCTATCTCGTCCATGTCTATTATCCTCTTTGGCAGAGCTTCAACAAATTCTCTATCAACCTCCACCTCTCCAAGAGGGGTTAGCCAAGTGTCTGTAGAGACGGCAACGGCAGAACCGTAGCCGGTATGATTTGGTCCAACTATCACATAGGTTTCAACCTGCGGAACTAGGGAGTACACCTTTCCAGCAGTTCTACCAGAATACATGTAACCAGCGTGAGGAGCAACGCATGCAACCACGGAGGGATCAGGATTTGGGCTGACGAACTCTCTAAGCATCGCAAGCAACGAGTCAGGATTCGAAGGATAGAATGAACCAGCCACTACCGGATACCTCATAGTCTGAACTTTACCGTTTCATACTTAAGTATATCGTTTGTTAGAGGCGATAGCTTTTTAAGGGATTTTTAATCAAATGTGATTGGCCCGCCAGCCATGCGTCCCCTGAAAAGCATGATGGGGATTCCACACGGCGGGCTACATTTGTTTCTTTTATATTAATTTATTTAAATAATTGAAAAACTACAAACCTCTTTAAAATATAGTTTTTATTTTAAACAATTTTTATAATATTTGCTATCTATACCGAGACTATATCATAACACTATAAAAATTTTAAGTATGATTTAGTATTAATAATATTAAATTTTTGATTAATAGGTGTTACTAAATCGTAAATCTTTTATAAGTTGATGATTTATCATCATCGATGATTCAAATTCAGACCATCGGTATGACACTTCCAGAGGTCTGGATCGATGGGAGGTATCTCAGAGTTAGGGGAAACGTTCTAATCAGGCGAGCGTTCGCAGTTAATTCAAATGTAAGATTTCCACTTGCCATCAATTTTGACGATAATGAGTTGATGTTTAGCCATGCGGATGCTGTCGGTGTGGAGTATGATGGTGGAATCTATACAAAGAACTCGGAAAGGTGGTTGGTTGGTAGGCACGATGGTGAAATTTGTAGGATTTACGGATTTTCAAAGACATACTTTTCCGATACGTTCGAACCTCTAGGATTCGAACTTGAGGTAATACCGGTTGATCTTTCCGAAAATTCGGTTAAAGTTGATGTTATCTATAACGGTGAACCGGCCATGTGTGAGCTTAAGGTTAGGAACGGTGACAGACTGACCCTAATCCTTATGGACAACTATCGTGAGAAGATAGAACTCAAAAAGGGTTTGAACGTGATAACCGCAAAGTACGTAGAAAAGTTTAATAAATTCAGCAGATGTCTGTTATCAACGCTAACTATAAAAATTTAAAGAAATTAGAATTCACTGCTACCGCCGAACTCCTCTCCACCTTCCTTCTCCTTTTCCTTCTCTTTCTCCAAGCCCTTAGCTGCGATGACATCGTCGATTCTCAGTATCATCACAGCAACTTCCGT
>CAZBFC010000028.1:0-10708 GCA_964491095.1 uncultured archaeon
GTTCTTGAGCCTTTTTAATGTATGGACACTTCTTTTTGCAGAACTCGTACGCCTTCATCTCCATTTTGAGTAGGTACTCCTTCTGTTTGTACCTAAGTTCGTACAGCTTTTCTCTCGAGGCCATGTATGCATCGAAAGCCTTGCATGCTAGTAGATCTATCGCCTCGTTCAACTTGATAAGATCCTCCTTACTCATGTTGGGATACCTGTTCAGGAAGATCTTTCTGAGATAGAAAATGGAGGCCATGCTTCCTCCAGCTGAGAGATTCGTATCGCTGGCAAGGTACCTCATTAGGTCATCCAAAGGTTCTTCAACACCTTTTAGACTACCTCCGTTGTAGTATTCGATCAGCTTGTCAAGAATTTTGGATGTGCAATCCTCAAAATATTCAACGATTTCAGGTGGTAGCTTAACTGGATGCCTACTTAAAAAATAATTTACCCAATCCTTGAGGACATCTTTTTTCTTCTTTCCGATATCGAACGCTACCATGGATGGGTCCCTATTATGACGTCCTTACCTATGATCTTTTTAATGTTTTCCACTACCTTGTCCAGATTGAGTGGACAGTTACCTGTCTCAACAGCCGTTTTGATACACTTTCCGATGAATATGACATCGTAGTCATCGAAACCGTCGATCCACTTGTTGAACAACTTCAGTCTCGGAATTATGTAGCCGGGACAACCGCCACAGCTTACAATTCCAACGATCTCAACCTTATCGAACTTTTCAAACTCACCCTTTCTTTCTCTCGCAGCCGTTAAACATCTCTCACAGCCGATGCAGATCCTATCCTTTATGTTGTCACAACTCAGGATAATCGCCTTGACCATGTTTATAACCATCAAATAATAATATTTAAATTTTTTGTATAGTTAGATTTAACCAAAAAGATTTAATATTTTAACCGGTCAGTCAGTACCACGATGAAAAAAGAGGAGTTGCTTGAAGCGGCTTTGAGGGTGTACCTAAGAAATCCAAACGCCACGGTTCATGAGGTGGCTGAAGAAGCAGGGGTTTCGAAGAGCACGATCTTCTATTATTTTAAGAACAAAAATGGATTGGAAAAAGAGCTACTGCTGTATGCAATTGAAAAGTTCTCACCTTGGAAAGCTTCAAGTCTAGAAGAGGCCATTAAAAGGCGTTTTCAGATCATGAAGGAGTATCCGGGTCTGGCAAAGATGTTCTACACTCTCCTCGATAATTTAAGCAAAAACGATCCTAAATTTGTTGAGGAAATTCGCCAAAGATCGTTCAGTAGGATAGCCAAGATTTTGGAGAAAGAAGGTTTTAAAGATTGTTATGACCTTGCAATCTTTCTTTTAGCTTCGTTGGATGGTATAGCTCTGTATTCAATCTACATGGAATTGGACTTTTCAAAATTTGAAAGAATGATCTTGGAAGCTTTAAGGAGGCTAAAAGATGAAATTTAGATTTTTAATACTTGTTGTATCTCTATTTCTATTAATTCAAACCTCAAATGCGGTTGAAATTTCTGTAAAAACGATCCCAGATCTCCCTTCAACTGGTAGATTTATAGTCCGTGTAGACGTATCAACCCAGAACCCTGTGTACGATGCAAATCTATACATCTCTGGATTTTTAAGTGAATGGGTAAACTTGGGAGATTTCACAGGCAAAGCTTCCGTGGAATTGGTAGCACGTGTAGATAAGCCTGGAATCTACAAGCTAGATGTTAGACTGAGTTATCTGGAGTCTGTTAACGACACATTGGAGAGTAGACGGGTAAGCGGTACGTATGCAATAATGGTTGTTGACAAGCCTCAGTTTGAAGTTTTAAGCGTTGAAGGATTCGTTAAGCCCGGAGAAAGCGGAAACGTTACGATTAAGGTAATTAACAGAGGTGGAGACGTAAGGGATGTTAGGTTGAATTTCAGCGGATTTTTGGCCAAAGATCCCGACAGGTTCTTCAAAAGTTGGAGGAGAAATGAGGTAAAGATCTTAAGATTTGCTATCTATGCCGATGAAGGCATAAAGGTTGGGGAGCACGAAGCTAAGCTTGGTATAGAATGTAAGGATGAATTTGGAAACCACTATTCGTTCGATCTCCCGTTAAGCATAACGGTCAAAGGTAAACCAAAGCTTATAATTTCAAAATTCACTACGATCCCGGCAAAGATACACCCAGATATCAACTTCACGTTGAGGATCGGTGTTGAAAACATCGGTAAAGATGCGGCGAAGAACGTCAAGATCGAGCTAAAGCTGCCCAAAGGTTTCAGTGGCGAAAGTATGGCATACCTCGGAGAGATCGATAGAAATGAAGAGAAGTTTATCGAATTCGAGCTTAAAGTCTCTAAGAACGTCAGCGGTTACTACGAAATTGGAGTGGGAATTGAATCAGATGAGGGAAGATGGAACGAAAACTTAACGTTGTTCGTATTTCCACTTGAACCTATTCACATCGATATAGCAGGAGTTTACACGATTCCAAAGAGATTAGAGGAAAACAAGCCGTTTACGCTCAACTTGGCGGTGGAGAACAGTGGAAAAGAGGTTGCAAAGGCCGTAAGAATAGAGCTCAAGTTGCCTGAAGGATTTGAGGGTAGAAGTACTTACTTCATAGGAACACTTGAGAGTGGGGATACGGCCACATCGACTTTCGAGCTTAAAGCCGGAAGATCTGGCGAGTATAAGGTGTACGCGGTGATAACGTATTTAGATTCAACCCTACAGAAGCACACCGTTACTCAGGAGTTTACATTGTACGTGTTTCCGTCTCAAAACTACATTCCGATTGTCTTTGCAGTTGTCGTAGTTGTTGCGATAGGTTTAGCTCTAAAGTTTAGAAGGAGATCATGACGGTTTTAAGGTTTGAGGACGTCTGGAAGATATACAAGATGGGGAAGGTAGATGTAGTAGCTCTGAGAGGTATCAGCTTCAGCGTTGAGGAGGGTGAATTCGTCGTAGTGCTTGGCCCTTCTGGAAGCGGAAAAACGACGATGCTCAACATAGCTGGAGGAATTGACAGACCAACCAAAGGTAGGGTTTTCTTCAGAGATATCGAGATTTCTTCGCTCGATGAAAAGGAGCTCACAATGTTTCGTAGGAAGCATGTTGGCTTCGTGTTTCAGTTCTTCAATCTGATTCCTACCTTAACTGCCAGAGAGAACGTTCAGCTTTCTGCTGAGCTTGTTGATGATCCGAGGGATGTGGACGAGGTGCTCGAGATAGTAGGTTTGAAGCATAGGGCGGATCATCTGCCAACTGAGATGAGCGGTGGAGAACAGCAAAGAGTGGCCATCGCAAGGGCTTTGGTAAAAAATCCAGATCTTATACTCTGTGATGAACCAACTGGCAATCTGGACTTCGAAACGGGAAAGAAGGTTCTCAGAGTTATGAGGGATATAAACAGAGAAGAGGGTAGGACGTTTTTACTCGTCACACACAACGCCGTGATTGCAAAGATGGCCGATAGGGTTATTCACTTTAGGGATGGTCAGGTTGTTAAAATAGAAGAGAACGAGGAACCTCTGGAGCCTGAGGAGCTGAGCTGGTGATGAAGACCCTTTTCGTCAAAGTGGTTAGAGATCTGAGGGCTCAAAGGTGGCAGTTTTTGGCCGTATCTTTCTTGGTGTTCTTGGGTGTTGCACTGTTTGCTGGACTCTACTCATCGTATCTAAATATAGAGGCCACATACGAGAAATTTTACACTCAAACGAACTTTGAAGATCTGGGTGTCGAATTCAATCCGGCTCCGATAGATCTGTTAAAAAGGGTCAGGGCAGTTCCGGGGATAAAAGCGGTCGTTGGGAGGTTGACAGCTTACGCTACAATGGAGATCGAGGGCAGGGTGGTTCAACTCAAGTTAGTTTCGATTCCTAAGGAGAATTCGAAGGTCAACAGTATTTACATCGTTGAGGGTGTCTATCCGAAGCGTAACGAGGTTCTAATTTTGAAGAAGTTTGCGGATCTGAATGGAATAAGCGTTGGGGAGGTTATTCATGTAAAGGTTAGAGGTAGAATTTACTCCTTTAGGATTTCGGGGACAGCGTATAGCCCCGAATACGTTCTGATTGCGGAAAAGAAGAATATCCTTACTTCTCCCAAGGATTTTGGCATAATTTTCGTTCCCTACAATCTCATGGAGGAGATAACGGGCCTAAAAGGGAAGATAACTGAGGTTCACGTGACGATCTACGATAAGGATAGAGCGGATGAGATTCTGAATAAGGTTAAATCTATATTCAAGCCTTACGGACTTAAAAACTTCTACAAGAGAGAAGATCAACCGAGTTATAAGCTGCTAAGGATGGATCTTGAGGGATTCAAGCATATAGCACTCATGTTTCCTGGTATGCTTTTACTGATAGCGATCCTGGCAGTTTATATCCTGCTTTCAAGGATAGTGATGGAGCAGATCGGAATCATAGCCGTTTTGAGAGCTTTGGGTTACTCAAAGCAAACAGTAATCATCCACTACCTGATGTATTCTGTTCTGATAGGTCTCATCGGAACAACTTCCGGCATCTTTGCCAGCTATTACATATCTGCCGGCATGACCTCAGCGTATGTAGACGTTTTAAACCTGCCCTATTACGTATCTAAGGTTTATCCGAGCGTTTTGATTGCATCCATCGTTGCTGGGTTTCTAACTCCAATGGTAGCTGGAATCTTCACAGCCAAGAGGGTTGCGGAGATCGATCCGGCAATAGCGATGCGAGGATATACGATAGAATACCGTGTCATCGGCTTGGAGAGGTATTTAGCGAGATTTTCGATCCTTACAAGGCTTGCAATAAAGAACGTGTTCAGAAACCCGAAGAGATCTATTTATACTCTCTTAGGAGTTGTAATGGGTGTGGTTTTGATTGCGACATCCATAGCCTTCATAGATTCGGTTGACGAGATGCTGCACATTCAATTCGATAGGATTCAGACCTTCGATTACAAGGTAGAATGCTCAAACGTGATGGCTGTGAAGTCGCTTAAGGATGTTAAAGAGGCGTATCCCATCATCGAAACTTGGATCTTATTTGAGAGGAATGGAGTTGCGAAGTCGAGCAGTCTAATCGGATTACCACCCAACCAGAAGTTGTACAACATATACGATATAGAAGGAAGGAGACACTTCCCACCGCCTGAAGGTATAATCATACCAAATTATATAGCCTATAACCTCAGCATAGCAAAGGGTGAGACGATAGAAGCTTTTACTGAACTTGGCAAGGTTAAGTTCAAGGTCTACGATATAGTTTCCCAACCGCTGATGCCCGTCTGTTATGCAAATCTCAAGGAATTAGAAAAGCTGGGATTTAAGCCGAACGAGGTCATAGTGAAGGGAGGAGATGAAAACAAGCTGAAGAAGTTTGGAACTGTTATTTCGATGAAGAAGCTCAGAGAATCGATAGTAGAAATGATGAGCATGATGTACGAGTTCTTTGTGTTCTCGATTCTCTTCGGAGCATCCTTAGCATTTGCGGAGATATTCAACACTACGATGATAAACGTACTGGAGAGAAGAAGGGAGATTGCAACACTTAGAATGCTTGGATATACGGTCAGGGAGATAGCGATTTCGCTGTTCATAGAAACGTTCATAATTGGAATCGCTGGTCTTGTTGTGGGGTTTCCCATGGCTATTCTAACGCTTTACGGTTTTAAGATGACGTACAAAAGTGAGATATTCAACATGCCGTTCGTCATGTATCCCCGAACCTACGTAATTACGGTTGCGGTGATATTTCTAACGCTTACAATTTCGCTTCTACCAGCGATAAGGTACATCTCAAGGATGGAGATAGATAAGGTTACGAAGGAGGTTAGTGGTTGAGTTTGCTGTGGTTGTATCGTCCTGCAACTTTTAATGCTGTGAAACGGTTGTTATCATCTATTACCTTTGGACTTTTCTTCTTTCATGGGAACGAACATTACAGAACACTAAGAAAGCCTCGAACTTTACAGTAGTACAGTTGGCAATTAACTACTGATCTATATGGGTTATAATTCATAAAGGCCTGATTGCCAAAACTTGTACTTTTAGATCTACTGTTTAGTGCGGAGGGTATGTTTTTCAGAACTCCTCCAACAGCAGGCAACGGTTTTATACTCTATAGCAAATCAACATCCGTGGCCGTGATCATATTCAGCGGTGGGCTGGATTCAACCACGTTGCTCTGGTACCTCGCAAAGGTTGAGGGACATCGAAAGATCTATGCCTTGACCTTCAACTACGGGCAAAAACATGTCAAAGAAATCGAACATGCTAAGGAGATAGTCAAATTTGCAAGAAAAAGCTTAGACATAAATTTAGAGCACAGAATCGTCGACATAACGAGCATTAAGGAGCTGATATCCACCGGTGCATTGATGGGTGAGGCAGAAGTTCCAAAGACTCACTACGCCGACGAATCCCAAAGGATCACGATAGTCCCGAACAGGAACATGATACTCCTATCTATAGCCGTCGGCTATGCTGTTAAAATTGGTGCTAGGGCTGTATACTACTCGGCCCATAGGGGTGATTATGCAAACTATCCAGATTGCAGAAAGGAGTTCGTAAAGGCGATGGATACGGCCGTCTATCTGGCGAATATATTCAATCCGGTTGAAATCAAAGCACCCTTCATCGATATGGATAAGGCGAATATATTGAAACTCGGGCTTAAGTTGGGAGTTCCGTACGAGCTGACTTGGACTTGCTATGAGGGGCTGGATAGACCATGTCTAAGCTGTGGAGCCTGCATCGAAAGGACTGAAGCGTTCTTGCTGAATGATGTCAAAGATCCGTTGCTCAGCGATGAGGAGTGGGAAAAAGCTGTGGAAATCTATAAAAAAGTGAAAAGATGAGGGCTGAGATAAGTGAGATCTTCGAATCGATTCAGGGGGAGGGCATATTAATCGGAGTTAGACAGATCTTTGTCAGATTTGCCAGATGCAATTTGGCGTGTACGTATTGCGACACAGCTAAGAATTCAGAGTTTTGCATGGATTACATATCAAATAGAAGGCTGAAAAACCCCATTTCAGTGGAATACGTTTCATCCGTAATCAGATCGGCTAAGGTTCATTCGATCAGCTTTACTGGTGGGGAGCCTTTGCTGTATGCAGATTTCATAAGGAACGTTGAGAAATTTAAACCGTTCTACCTGGAAACAAACATGACTTTGCCAGATGAGGCTAAGAAGATCAAAGATATTGTGGATTTCGTTGCGGGAGATTTCAAGGTTAGAGAGGCTTTACCAAATTTTAACTACGGGGAGATAATTGAAAGTACTGTCAGATGCTTCAAGATCTTGAGGAATAGAAGAGGAAGGCTTACGTTCTGTAAGATCGTTCTACCGAATAGTTTTGATTCCGATGAGATCATCACCAACGCTGAATCTGTTAAAGACTACGTTGAATGCTTCGTCTTGCAACCTGTCTTTGGACACAAAAACATTGAAATAGTCTTGAACCTTCAAAAGAAGCTCATGGATATCAAAGATACCAGGGTAATTCCGCAGGTTCATAAGTATCTGGGGGTGAGATGATAAGAATGATTTTGGGAGTTTCGGAAACCTTCGATTCTGCCCACTACCTTCCAAATCATCCGAAATGCGGAAAGGTTCATGGACATACGTATAAGGTGGAGGTCGAGGTGGAGGGAGAGATTAAGAACGGTATGGTGATAGATTTCGAGGATCTTAAAGCTGTGCTTAAAGATATCGTTGCAAAATTTGATCACAGGCTGATAAACGAGTTGATAGAGAATCCAACGTGCGAAAACATCTGCTTGGCAATATTCAACGAGATTAAAAGTAGACTGAAGGATCTGAGGGTTGTCAGAGTTAGGGTCTATGAAAATCCAGACAAGTGGGCTGAAATCAGAGTTTAAAGATCCGCTGCAATCTTCCTGATGCTCTCATTTGTAAGCTTTAGGCCGTAATTTTCCAAAAATCTGAAATCTTTCTCATTCAATTCGGCAGAAAACTTGTAGTTGTTGAACGACTTTAATACGACCCTCCTACTGAATCCCATTACATCTGCCATCAGCTTCGACGCTCTGTCCCTATCAAAGTTTTCTGCAAATCTCTTTAGCTTTTCAAGGAACTCCTCAAGCAGATCTCTCTGAGATTTATAGAATTTTACGTTTGAGGCCAGAGAGCAACAAGGATAGTCACCTATTATCTCTCTAAATTCCATATGTTTAAATCTATCCTTCAGCATCGTAAAGTAGGGCTCCCATATGGCTATGGCATCGAATTCGCAGGCCTTAAAGCTCTTGATCATATTCTCCGGGGAATGGACATATTTAAACGATAATTCCGAAATTTTAAAGCCCAACTTCTCCAAAAAAAGCTTTAAATTACTTTCCATCGCCGAGAGCTCGGAAGTTGCGAAAGTTTTGCATTCTTTAAGATCCCTCTTCATCACGACACCGCTACCGTTGAATGCGACTATGCAGTGAATCTTTATCGATCTTAAGGTTAGGGCGAACATGGTTTGGGTTACGAACGGTGATACCCCGATGTCTATAAGGCCCATAGCCAAGGACTTCGTCAGATCGAGTGCGCTGTCAAAAACCTTAACCCTGGCATTCATCTCATCGCAGGCAAGCAGAACGTGAGGATATTCCGAAGCTTTGAGGATACCAACTCTAACAACTCCCTCAATCGGCTTGGGAGCGAATTCAAAGAACCATACCCGATAAGATTTTCCGGCAACTTTCTCCCTAACTATAAGACCCTCACCTTCAAGCCTCTGAAGGATCTCGGAAACAGTCGATTTCGACAGTTTAAGTTTCTTTGATATCTCACTCTGCAGAGCTCCTTCCTCCCTTCTTTCCTTTAAAAATTCGATTATCCTACGCTCCGCCGTCATGGTTAGAGTTCAAAGGTGTCTTTGGCAGTAACCTTCAACCTATCCTTAAGCTCGAACAGCTGAACCTCCACCCTATTCCCTTCGATTTTGAGTATCATGAACGAAGGAATCAGACTTCCACCGCCACCGCTCCAAACGCCCGTAGCTGAGCCTGGATTTATCAGTAATATCTCGTCGAAGTGTATGTCTGGGCTGTGTGTATGTCCGTGGATCAGCAGATCAACTCCCAGATCCTCGGCTATCTCCCTAAGCTGCTTTCTATTTCCCCTCGGATAAACCTGATGTCCGTGGACGACTCCAAGTCTTATATCCTCAACCTTAAGCGTTTGGGTTTCAGGCAATGGAAGATGATCCATGTTGCCGCAAACAACAACAAATTTATCTCCCAAATTCTGCAGGTAATCCAAAACCTTCTTATCAGTTAAATCGCCAGTGCAAGCTACTAAATCAAATTTCTGTGAGGATATGAAGTCGTCGATCTGCTTAGGTAGCCAGTTTGCTCTTCTGGGTATGTGTGTGTCACCTATCACGAGCACCTTCATATCATGAATTCCCCTTTTACGTTATGTTAGATTTACTCTAGAGACCACCCCTA
Organism: uncultured archaeon; assembly: GCA_964491095.1. Lineage (GTDB taxonomy): Archaea > Halobacteriota > Archaeoglobi > Archaeoglobales > Archaeoglobaceae > WAKM01. The sequence continues at coordinate 9,423 of CAZBFC010000028.1, forward strand.
ACCTCGATCACATCGAGCTTCGTAACCCTTGCCGGAACTCCCAAAGCTTCGCTTAAGCTCGGCTTAGTTCTACCTTCATCTCCGCTGACGAGTTCCTTGATGTACAACCCGCTGTCGGCCTCGATCTTCAGAACGGCAATCTTTCCTCTGTGCAGTAGGATCTTTATGTTGTAAGTTCTCTTCCTCCTCAGCAGATCTGCCCTTCTGTGCAGAACCCTTGTGGGAGTTCTCTGCTCGATTACAGTGTTGCTTATAGCTTTAATAGCCTTCTCAAGTTCTTCTCTGCTAACCTCTCTCTCAAACTCAACCTTAGCCCTGTAGACCTTCTTAAATCCTGCGGACTTCAGATATTCGACATCCTTCGGCTTAGCAAACTTAAGATCGAAGATTACAACCTTCCCCTTGGTTTTCTCATTTACGTATTTTTCAACCTCCTTAAGATCTACGAACCTTCTCTTTGGATTCTGAATTTCCATTATGAACGGTCTTCCGTTTCCCAGCATTCTAGCATCGACATCCTCCCTGCCAGATCCATGCAGAATGTAGTTCGTTCCTCTGAATATTTCAAGCATGGCATCGCCTATCAGCTCTTCCACAGAAGTGGGATACTTCTTGCCAGTCCAATTGCAAACTTCACATCCCTTCCCTTCGCATTTGGTGCATAGCCATCTCGTCTGTGAGATTCCTCTAATCCTCTTCTTGTATCTTCCGTAGATGTAGAGAGGTCTAATCTGGATTTCAAAGCTCGGATTTTCCAAATCGTAGATGACAGTTACGTCTGGATCCCGATGGGTTGGCTTCGCATTAAGCTTTGCCGCAAGCTTTCTGCTCAGTTCCCTGTTAAACTGAACCTTCAGACTTTTACCGTCTAAACCAACTACCTCGTTGAGATAATCCTCCAAAGCCTTCAGACTTCCGTAAATTCTACTTCCAACCGAGAACGTTTCAAATTCGTATTCCTTCAGTTTTTCGGCTATCTCGTCTGCAATCCTATCTATCTTCCAGAGTAAGCCTGAGCAGATCATACAGTTTTCGGGCTTAACCAACTCACAGTAAATCCTAAGCCTCCTATGACATTTCGTGCAGAGCTTGAGTGGTGGCATACGTTCCAAGCAATGCTCGAGTCTCTCTTAAACCTTCTTGCAACACAAAATTTATTATATAAAAATATAATAAGTATCGTAAACATAATTATATGTTTAGACGTTTGCAGTTCGATCGTGCTACATCCTAACATTTATATTCTTAGACATTCGACGATGGCGGGTATGAGGCTCGTTATGAAG
>CAZBFC010000029.1:0-6927 GCA_964491095.1 uncultured archaeon
ATCCACAGCTCAACTGGATCTGTAACAAGCGTGGAAGGGTATTCAGAGGACTCACATCCGCAGGCAAGAGGGCTAGAGGACTCAGAAGAAGAGGCAGGGGAGCCGAGAAGATCAGACCATCCCTTAGAGCAAACTTTAGAAAAAAGGAGGAGAACTAATTTTTTAAATTTTATTCCTCAATACTGAAGAACGCCACAGCCGACAGTATGTTTGAGATTATCCCCAGCAAACCCCCAAGTGCAATCAGTCCAAACATCGGACCAAATATTCTGAAAAGCAACTCCGGACTTGGCTTGGTGACCTGGGTCTGAAGTAGCGGAACTACAGCTGCCAAATTTCCGAACAGCCAAATAACCGCCAGTATTACTAGGATGAAACCGATTATCTGACAGTATGCCGAATACCTAAATGTACTTATACCTAGCGCATTTCCGGCTCTAAGTAGAGATAACACCTGCAGAACCCAACAGATAACAGCTATGATAATTACCACTGCTACTACAGATAGCAACGCTTGAATTATTAGTGCTGGATTTTTAGGCATCGCTGGCTGGTTTGTCATAGGGATCATAGATATAATAACACCAAACATAGCCACCACCACGATTATTGGTCCAACTATCATCATAACACCGTTGGCCATCATTATCTTGTCATTCAAATTTCTACCTAGGAAGATCCATGCCACTGCGGCGAGTATTGCACCTATTATCGACAGACCCCCTCCTATATCGGATCCGGCTGACAATATTGGGCCCACCAGCATGAGTATGTACCCAACTCCACCGAGATATTTAACCGTTTTATCCATATCACAAAATCGTTTTGTTTATTAATTAATTTTTCCGTAACGTAACGAGCAATACAAAAATAAAGCAGATGTAGTTTGCATAGGTTATGAAACTTGAGGAAATCGTCCAATTTTTAGATGACTTTTTGGGAGTTAAGGATTGGGAAGACAAGTCAAACAACGGATTGCAGATTGAAGGTAAGCCAGATGTTAGGAAAGTTGTTTTTGCTGTCGATGCCTGCATGGATGTCTTTGTTAAGGCTAAGGAGTGCAATGCAGACATGATAATAGTCCACCATGGCTTGATTTGGGGAGGTATAGATTACGTTAGAGGAATCGTCAAAAAAAGGCTTAAGTTTTTACTAGACAACGAAATATCTCTTTATGCCGTACATCTACCTCTCGATGCGCATCCGAGAGTTGGAAACAACGCACAACTGCTGAGATTACTCGATGTTGAGCCTGAAGAGCAGTTTGGTATATACAAGGGCAAGCCCATCGGTTTTTATGGAAGGTTTGAGACTTCTAAGACTCTTGATGAAATCGTGGAAACTCTAAGAAACAAGCTAAACGAGCATCTGGTTGTTTTAAATTTTGGAGATGAAAAAATCGAGAGAGTTGGAGCCGTCTCTGGAAAGGGCGCTTTTGCGTTGGTTGAAGCAATCGAAAAGGGATTAGACCTATTTATAACAGGTGAAGCTGAGCATGGAGCTTACCATTTAGCTAAAGAGTGTGGAATCAACGTTATATTCGCTGGACATTACGCCACGGAAACTTTGGGCGTGAAAGCTCTGATGAACGTAATCGGCGAGGAATTCGCTGGAGAAATCGAAGTCGAATTCATAGACATCCCCACTGGACTCTGATCACTTCGTCATAAGGTAAGTATAAATTACCCTATGTATGGCAGTTAAATGCGAGAGAACTGCAATCAAGAGAACAGATTGCCACACGAAACCGGTAAGTAAACCCACTACGAGTATGATCATCCTCTCACCTCTTTCCGCGATTCCAACGTCGCATCTTTCAATGATGCTTTCGGCTCTAGCCCTCGTATAGCTAACCATGAGAGCTCCACTGAGTGCAACTATCACCAAAAACCAATCTACACCATAAAAGCCGAGGGATGTGAAAATAGCTATGTCGACGTATCTGTCGGAGACGGAATCCAAAAATCCTCCAAATTTCGTAACCAATCCCCTATTTCTTGCCAATGCTCCATCGAGGGCATCCATAAGACCACTGAATAGAATCATCAATGCACCAAGCTTCAAAGAACCTTTCGCAATCAAAATAGCTGAGAATAAACCAAACAAAAGACCTAAAAAAGTTAGATGATTTGGTTTTAAGCCGAGTTTAACGATTAAATCCGTCAGAGGATCCAGAAGTTCCGTAGTCTTATGCTTGATCTTGCTCAACATTATTTCCAGATCCTTCCCCTATAGTGTCCGGTTATCGGACATCCCAAGCACAGCTTGTACTTCCAATAATCGCATTCACCGCAGTTTGAACCACATGGTGCCTTGTCTCTCTTTTCAACTCTTATGTTAATCGGTATTATCGTATCCTTCTCTGCCCGAACGATTATCCCAACGTCAACGTCGTAAACATCTGGATTTGGCCTTATGTGCTGATCGACGATCGCCTCAAGAGTTGGCAAGTCCTCCCCAACGAACATCATAACCAAGTTTTTATTACCAGCAACTATAAAACCATTTAAAAAGAATGGACAGTCCTTAAACAATTTTAACAACTCTTTGGGCTGCTTACACTTTATATCTGCCTTTAGAATGTACAATCCAGCGTTTTTTATGTTTATTCCGTAAGCGTGGCTTATTATACCCAGCTCCTTCATCTTCTTTATTCTACTTCCAACGGAAGGCTGAGATAAGCCGACGATCTTTGCAATCTCGTTCTGAGAAATTTCAGGATTTTTTTCGAGGATCTCCAGTATCATCCTATCCTTTTCATCCAATTCAAATATACCGACCATAATTAAACACCCAAAATAGATGACCAACAATACTTATAAAAAATTAGCGAAATACTTTTAGTCTAACATCCTAACCCCACACTGATCAACCTTAGCTTTTAAATATATTCCATCAAAATCTTTGAGGACTTCACCATGTATGGCAAACACAGCCCTCCCGAGCATAACCATCGAAGCCAAGCCATCTGAACTCTCCACGGCTTCAATGGCATCGGCTATTGTCGAATCTATGTTAATAAGATCTGTCTCAACGGCAAATGCTTTGGATTGTCTGAAAAGATTCTCAACTGTAGGATTTCTCAAAAACTCTTTTAGACATACCTTCCCTACCCTTACGATTTCATTCAGTGAAAGGTCAGATAGAATCTGCTCTGTGGGAAGTTCACCTATTATTAGCAAATCTAAGTTTAGATTCCATAGAAATCTATCTATCGAACATTTAGAAGGACAAGAAGTTGATTTTCTAACCACAACACCCCCAAAGGATTGTGTAACCACATCTCCCAGACCAGTTCGATTTATTACTTCAGCTTTATGCGCTAGATCAGCAAGCTCGAAGAAAGATTTATTTAAGTTTAGTGCTTGGTTTATCGCTAAAGCTGAGGCTAAAGCACTGGCACCGCTCATTCCAAATCCACATCCAGCTGGAAAATCCATCTCAATCTGGATTTTACCTTTAAAGTGTAGAATATCTATAACCGTTTGAATTGTGGGAAATTCCCATCTCTCACCGTTTACAAGAATCGTTGAATCGTTAGAAGGTTCAACAGATACCCTAACCCCTCTACGTAAGGCTATGCTAACCCCCAAGGAACCGGATCTAAGAGGATCCTTACGCAAAACAGGTGCAAAGAAGCAGGTTATGCTGGCTGGTGCAAAGAACTTCGATCGCATAACTACTCAAGACAGTCCTCGATGTATATCTGAACTATCCTCTCCGCAACGTCTGACTTCATACCTTCAATCCATTCCCTTCGCTTTCCAGTAATCACCACAACTCTAGTATCCTCCGTACCCATCCCCCTCTCCTTAACGTCATTTGCCACAACCATCTCAAGCCTATCTTCAAACATCTTGTTTTCCGCGACCCTTATCAGTTCCTCATCGCTCAAACCCGTTTCAGCCTTAAAACCAATTATGTGTCCATCGTATACCTTCCTAACCTCCTTGATGATCTTCGGAGCCATCTTAAGCCTAATTGTGATCTCTTGAGTCGTCTTGATCTTGCTATCGGCTGTATCAACTATGAAATCTGAAGGCGCTGCAGCGGAAACGAACAGATCAACATCCCTAATTTCGCTAAGAACAGCTTTAAGCATATCCGTAACCGATCTTATGACTATCTGCCTGAAGTTTGGTAGAGTGTAGCTTAAAGGTTTGGATGTTACCAAAACAACCTCGGCCCCCCTTCTCCAGCATTCTAGAGCTATCTCGTTACCCATCCTCCCAGAGCTCCTGTTGCTTATGAATCTGATCGGATCTATGTGCTCGTATGTTGGTCCAGAGGTAACTAAAACCTTCCTTCCAGCCAATTCCTTAGGATACAACGCCCTTTCAACGAAAAGACATATTTCTTCAATGCTGGCAAGCTTGGCCTTTCCCTCCTCCAGTTTGGGTGGGACTACTTCGATACCCAACTCTCTAAGCTTTGTCAGGTTACTTGCGATAGCATCGAACATAGCTTTATGCATGGCTGGAGCTACGATTATTTTCTTTCCCGAGCCTATGGCCGTTAAAGCGAAAAGGGTTGGGGGTGTATCGGCTATTCCGTTTGCTATCTTTGAGATTGTATTTGCAGTGGCTGGGGCTATCAGAAGAAGATCGGCAGATCCGTTTAATCCCAAAAGCTTAACGTGTTCGGCCCTCTTAAGCTCTGTAAGAACTTCGTTATCCGTCGCAAATTCTAAGGCGTTTGGATGGATTATTTTGGTGGCATCCTTGCTCATCACAGCGATTACTTCTGCTCCCCTTCTTCTGAGTTCTCTCGCAAGTTTTACAGTCTCAACTGCAGCTATACTTCCGGTTACAGCCAAAACTATCTTTTTATCTTTGAGTTTCATATCAATCCTTTAGAACTTTATGAACTTCCTCCAAATCACACTCGATTGGCTTTCCAAAGCTTATCGGCTTTGAGTCCTCTTTGGAATACCTAGGAATCACATGAATGTGAGCGTGCATGATTTCCTGCCCGGCAACCTTGTTGACGTTCGTTATTATGTTAAATCCTTCAGCTCCCAGTTTCTTAAGCTTCTCGCAGACTATTTGGATTGCTTTAGTTAGGTCTTTAGCCAGTTCAGCGGGCATGTCCAATATACTTTCATAGTGCTCCTTTGGAATTACAAGCGTATGCCCCCTGCTGACCGGGCGGATGTCCAAGAATGCAATTACCTTATCGTCTTCATAGACCACAAACGATTCGATCTCCTTATTTGCGATCTTACAGAATATGCACATGCTCGATCATGATATATCTGAGTTTAAAAGTGTTAGCACTTGTGGGCTTGTCCAACCAGATCCTGGATATCCTCGCTATATATCCTTAAGTAAGACTTCAAACTCTCAACCAAGCTCTTAAAGATGTGTCTACTGTAGAATAGAGCGGATCCGATCTGAACGGCCGTTGCTCCAGCCAATATGAATTCGATCACGTCCTTCCAATTCGTTATACCTCCACAGCCTATTATAGGAACGTTTAACTCCTCAAAAAGATCCCAAACACATTTCAAGGCTATGGGCTTTATCGCCTCTCCACTAACTCCACCGCTCACGTTACTTAAAATCGGCTTTCTGCTCACTATATCTATAGCCATACCCCTAACCGTGTTTATCGCGACGATTCCATCTGCCCTAGCTTCTTCGCAAACCTTACCAATTTCAACTATATCCATGTGAAACGATAGCTTTGCAAAGACAGGCTTATCGGTTGAAGCTTTCACAGCCTTTACGATCTCCTTAACCAAATCGGGATCCTTTCCGACTTCCAAACCCAGCTTCTCAGCATGGGGACAACTTAGGTTAAGTTCGAACGCATCTGCCATTGGAAAGTAGTCGACGAGCTTTGCAAAATCTTCAGGATTTGAAGCGTATAAACTCACAACAAGTGGACAATCCTTTTTAAAATTGGATAGCTCTTTAGCGAAATCTTCAGCTGAGGGAGAAGCCAAACCAACGGCGTTCAAGATCCCACAACGCCAGTTTATAACACATGGATTTCTGTAACCTTCTCTAGCCTTTAAACCAACAGATTTGGTTACAACTGCTCCAGCGTGTCTCGCTATTCTGTTTAATGAAGAAACATAACTTCCCAAAACACCGCTCGCAAGCATTAAAGGATTCCTGAGTTTTAAACCAGCCAATTTAACTTCTAAACTTTCAGTCATTGAATTGGGTAGGCCATAACGGTTTTAAGTTTTTGTCGAATGGAAAAATTATTAAGTCAAGATATTTTTATTTCAAATCAAGTGAGGTGGTCTAATGAGGAGAGTTGTCATGTTCGTTCTAACGGTTACTTTGGCCATTCAAATCGCTCATGCTTGGACATTCCATGCTAACGAACAAAGAACTGGAAACTTCAGTGATATAGCTCCGATGACAGATCAACTCGTTTATAAGGTTAAGATCGGTGGACTTGTGGACAGTTCACCGGTAGTCTGGGATGGAAACGTGTACGTTATAAGCTGGTATGGGCAGTGGTACGGCGAAACTTCACATCTGGTCTGTATAAACGCAACGAATGGAAGCATAATTTGGAAGATTGAAGTTGAAGGAGTATCAACTCCAGCCATATATGATGGAAAAGTTTTTGTTGGTCTTTTGAATGGATCTATACTCTGTGTTGATGCTAGGACTGGTAAAGTTCTATGGAACAAGAAGCTCGAAGATAATCCGAGCTGGTGGGGTATAGCTTCGTCACCGTTGATATACAACGGTACGATCTACGTAACCACGTTTTCAAACGGGACTCTCTGGGCTTTAGATTTGAACGGTAACGTTAAATGGAAGATAGTGACCGGTGGGGAAATTGGCCACTATACATCTCCCTCAGCGTACAACGGATTTATATTCTTTGCAGGAAACAAATCTGCCAACTATGGATACGCCAATGGCACATACGTTAACGAACTCATATGTGTAAACGAGAACG
>CAZBFC010000030.1:0-4933 GCA_964491095.1 uncultured archaeon
TTGAATCATAATGGGATTGAGCCAATAAAAAGTTAAAAACCTTTTGGGCTGAGAGAGTACGATGTTTTGTGTTAGGGTCAAGAAGGTCGTTAAACATACCGAAAGTATAGCAACGATATTTTTTGATAAAATTATAAGATCTTTTCCAGGGCAATTTTTGATGGTGAACGTCTTTGACTATGAGGAGATACCCCTTAGTCTATCTTCTCCAAATTCGATTACGGTTAAAGCTGTTGGAGAAACTACGAGAGCTCTGGTGAACATAGATGCAGGAGAACTCTTGGGAATAAGGGGGCCATTTGGCAGACCGTTCACTCCGGCTAAAAAAGCTTTAATAATTGCCGGAGGGATCGGGATTGCTCCTATGCTCTTTTTGTACGATTTTTTAATTGAAAAAGGAGCAGATATCTTTGTGATCTTTGGTGCAAGAACATCCGAGGAGTTGATTTGGAAGGAGAAGTTTGAAAACCTGATGGTTGCTACCGATGACGGTTCTGAAGGATTCAAGGGCAACGTTGTGGAACTTATCAAAGCGGAAAACATCGACCTCTCAAAGTTTGAAAAGATTTACTGTTGCGGCCCTAAGCCTATGCTTAAGGGATTGTATGAGCTTTTTAAAGCTGAAAACATACTCAGTAGAACGGAGTTCTCTTTAGAAAATTATATGAGATGCGGTATTGGACTATGCGGCTCCTGTGTGCTTAAAAACGGCTTAAGGGTTTGTGTGGAGGGAGCTGTTTTCAAGGGGGACGAATTCGAGCCGTGACGTATATATCCATCCAGATATACATTACAAACTATGAAGATCGTCTTTCATCCAGAATACCTGAAGGTTTACACGAGCGATCCTGCCGCTGCTAAAGGTAGATTGGAATGTATATTAGAAGAGATTAAGGATGATTATGAGTTCGTTACGCCTGAGCCAGCTAAGCTTGAGGACATCTTACTCGTTCACACTCCATTTTACGTTGAAGAGGTCAAGGCCGAAGGCCTCTACGATATCGCAGCCTTAGCCGTCGGAGGTGCGATAAAGGCTGCAAAGATCGCATTTGAAGAGCCAGCTTTTGCCTTAATCCGTCCACCTGGACATCACGCAAGCCCTGATAGGGGCTGGGGATTCTGCTACTTCAACAACATAGCTGTATCTGTCAGAAAGCTCATGCATGAGGGTTTGATAAGAAGAGCGGTTATCATAGATTTTGATTTGCACTTCGGTGACGGAACGGCAAACGCATTCTGTACGGATAGAAACGTTGTGTACCACCATATGCCGCAAGATGATATCGAAAGCATCGAAGACGTTCTCAAATCTGTTGAATACGATATCATAGCCGTTTCGGCTGGTTTTGATAAGCACAGGATGGATTGGGGGTACTATTTGGACACCGAGGACTACAAGACGATCGGACAAATAATAAAGGAGTATGCTGAAGATAGATGCTTTGGTAGGAGATACGCAGTGCTTGAGGGTGGCTACAATCAAGAGGTTTTAGGAAAGAACGTTAAAGCGTTTCTAAAGGGTTTTGGGGATTAAAGTGGAATTGGGATATCGAGGATGGGAAGAATCAGTTTGATTCCGATTATCGGATGAGAAAAAATGGCGTATATGATTCCTACAATCGTGCAGAACCTTGTTGAAATCTTTAGGATCGTCTTTGCTAGTGAAAAGGAGAGAGCAAACAGCACAATTCCAGCGGAGAGTATCCAAAACGTAAAGTTAATCTGAGATGGCAATTTTAGGCCTACGATTAAGCTCATCAGATCTGCAAGCAATCCCAAAACGGTTAGAATCAGTATGAAAAGTGCGAATCTCAGGTTTATCTTTACAACTCTGTGAAGGACAAGCGCCAATATTGCGAAGTTCCAAACGTAGTTTAAAGCTATCGGAGCGATGATCTGGAGGGTGCTAGAGCTGTAATCAGGTGGAATGGGATCGGCAGAACATAACCCTATCGTTGAGAGCGCAGTTATCAATGTCAGTAAAATTTTTCTCATATAAAGATACCTAATGTCTCAATCTATAAAAACCAAACGCTTCAAACGCTTATCAACCATGCTACGATTTGGCAAATCATGCGTAAGGTTCTGCTGAGTGAGGATGAGATGCCAACACACTGGTACAATATACTCCCCGATCTGCCAGAACCTCTACCTCCACCTTTACATCCCATAACCAAAGAACCAGTAAAGCCTGAGGATCTCAAGCCGATCTTTCCGAAAGAACTGATAAGGCAGGAGTTCGCTGAGGATCGTTGGATCAGGATTCCAGAGGAAGTAAGAGAGGTTTACGCTTTGTGGCGACCTACTCCCTTAATCAGGGCTGTAAGGCTTGAGAGAGCTCTGAAAAACCCCCCGCAAGGATATACTTCAAGTATGAGGGTGCAAGTCCCCCAGGAAGTCACAAGCCAAATACTGCCGTAGCTCAAGCTTACTACAACGCTAAGGAAGGGATAGAGAGACTTACAACTGAAACTGGCGCTGGACAGTGGGGTTCGGCTTTGTGCTTCGCAACGAAGCTGTTCGATATGAAATGTACGGTATACATGGTCAAAGTCAGCTACTATCAGAGGCCGTACAGGAGGGTTTTGATGGAGACATGGGGTGGGGAGGTTATTCCTTCTCCAAGCGATAGAACAGAAGTCGGAAGGAAGATTTTGGAGCAGGATCCAGACAACCCGGGAAGTTTGGGAATAGCGATAAGCGAAGCCATAGAAGATGCCGTAAAGCACGATGATACAAATTACAGTCTTGGAAGTGTTCTCAATCATGTTCTGTTACATCAAACCATCGTAGGGCTCGAAGCCAAGAAGCAACTTGAGATGATCGACGAAAAACCTGATATAATCATCGGTTGCGTTGGAGGAGGAAGCAACTTCGCTGGATTGTGCTATCCTTTTATAAAGGATGCCCAGAAGGATGGCATTAAAATTATCGCTGTAGAGCCAACCGCCTGTCCAACGCTCACGAAAGGAGAATACAGATACGACTACGGAGATACCGCTGGCCTGACACCCCTACTAAAGATGTTTACACTCGGACACGACTTCATTCCACCTCCGATCCATGCTGGTGGACTGAGATATCACGGCGATGCTCCAACCCTATGTCTGCTTGTGAAGCATGGAATCATAGAGGCGAGAGCCGTAAGTCAAATTCCAACGTTCGAAGCTGGAGTACTTTTTGCAAGAACCGAAGGAATTGTTCCGGCTCCAGAAACGAACCATGCTATCAGGGTTGTCATAGACGAAGCTTTAAAGGCTAAGGAGCAGGGTGAGGAGAAGGTGATACTGTTCAACTTCAGCGGACATGGGCTTTTGGATCTGCAGGCGTACGACGATTACCTTTACGGAAAGCTCAAGGATACTTAATCATTTTTTAATCACTTCGAATCCAGCAATCTGACTTCTTCTATACGTAATCAAACCGTACCAAGCTGCTATTCCCTCGAGGGGTGCTATTATCGGGATAAGTAAGATGTTTAGAATTCTGTAAACAGATCTGTCTTTTCCTATCGGCTCGGTGTTGAGCTTAAATCCTTCCCAGTAGAGGTAAACCAACGTTGATATGCAGAAGCCGAACGCAATTGATGTGGCTGGATGCGGAATTGGCGTTGGATGAATCACGTTTACGTAGGTCAGGATTACCGAAGGCAAAGATGACAACCATGATATCAAGTGGACTATCAGAATGAACTTGGAGAGTTTGCCAATCTTATCGTCCTTGAAGATTATGTCCAGCTTTCCCCATAGCCATCTTCTCCGCTGTATCAGGAAATCTCGAATGCTGAACGGGCTCTGTTCGTAGAGCTTTCCTTTCAACCAACCCCACACATTTCCAAAGCGTTCGTTGACGTAAAGACCGAAAATCGCATCTTCAGCCCTCACTTTCCCAAAATCCCATCCAATCTTATCTTCCAAGTCCGATCTGTAGAGGAGATGAGAGCCGTGAACACCGACGAAGACTTTCCCAAACTTCGCCTGCAACTTGTATCGGGTTATATCGTCCGCGGATCTCAGACTGTCCTCAAGAGATGTCAATCGGTTGGCGCCCCAGAAGTTGGAATAGACAATTAAACCTTGTCCAATTAGGCTTTTTCCGCTTTCTATGAAGTCTATGATGCCTAAAACAGTATCCTCGCCGACGATGCTCTCCTCGTCCATCAGATAGATCCATATTCTATTGGATATGTAACCTATTTTCCTTCTTAGTTCGAGTGCGTACTGTAGTGCTCTGGCCTTATATTTGGTTTTCCTTGGAGTTATGTATTCTTTCGGAACGTATATCACTTTAACTCGGTTTAAGTTGTCGATCGTTTTCAACCCATCAAAGAATTCCCTGTCCACGTCATCCTCGGTAACAACCCATACCTCGTAATCTTTTAGATACATCGATGCCCAATATAAAATGCTTCTAACCGATCTTTTTACAGCTTCTCTGTTGAATCCCCTCGTAACTATCTGAAAGATCACCTTGTAATTTCCATTCTGCTTTCTTCTCTCCAGAAGGATATCTTCCCTAGGATTATACCTCAAAATACCATAAGAAGTTATCAGAGCTACGGGAAGATACGCAAGCCAGATGAATTTCGCGTAAACGAGTAATCGATCAATAATGGGTAAGTTTTGAATTCCTGAGCTGTCACTTACGGCCAGAGATATACAGATACCAACGAACAAAAAGAGTATGTATTCGACTTTTGAATAGTTAAGTCTGTTGTGTTTCTCCACCGTATATACCTTCCAAAGCTCGGTTGTCATATACTGGTTCGTTACAGGTAAGTTATGTATATGTAAAAATTTCTAAAATTAATTATGAACCGTAACAATTTAAATGCCAAGAAAGAGGTACCGAACGGTTGCAATACCTGAAGATCTGTATGAGAAGTGTGAAAAGATTGTTAGAGATGGTAACTTAGGCTATACTTCCGTTTCAG
>CAZBFC010000031.1:0-9393 GCA_964491095.1 uncultured archaeon
CTGGTACTGCCAATCCTTCGAATTCCTTAGTTTTCTTGTTTATCTCATCCACAACCTGCTTGACGTTCAATCCAAGCGGACCTATCGCTGGGCCAAGCGGTGGGCCTGGTGTAGCTCTTCCACCCGTAACTAGAACCTCAACAACCTGTACCGGCATAATTCACTCCTCCCTCTTTTCTATTACTCTAACATGATCGGCCTTAACCGTAACGGGGATTGGCACTACTGCCTCAAGCAACTCAACCGTAATTTCATTCTTTGCAGTATCAACCCTCTTAACTATGGCCATCTCACCCTTGAACGGGCCAGAGATGATTTCAACGGTATATCCTTCCTTGATCTGCTCAACGGCCTTCTTGGGCGTTAGGAAATGCTCCACCTCGCTAAAGTCGATCTCACCCCTTACTACTCCCTTCACATGAGGCAAACCCCTTATAGCCCTGATAACATTCTGCATATCTTCAGCCTCAACGATGATGTACCCTCTAAGCTCCTTCGGTGCTAGTATCGAGTAAACTCCAAGCTTGTGCTTTCTAACTGCCATGTCCATCAAATTTGCAACGAGCCTTTCCTGATTTGCGGTGGTCTTGACAGCAAAGAACTTGCTCATTTCTTAAACACCCCTGGTAAGATCTCCATCAGTATGTATATGATAAAACCGACTAACCCGACTAAAAACATTACCGCCACCGAAATTTTGGTGGTGCTTATGAATTCCTCCCTATCTGGCTTTCTCGCCATTTTAAGAACGTTTATATATTCTTTGAGCTTCGCTTGCAGTTCCTCGAACGATGGAATTTGCATAATTTAACCCAGCTACATCCGATATATAAGCTTACCTAACGAAGTCTATTCCAAATCTCCTTGAGAGATGAGGTGTCTTCTTACCCAGTATCTGCGGAGATTTAACGCCTGTAACTATTACAAGTGTTCTCATGGTATTCTCAAGTTCGGGATCGATCATCGCACCCCAAATTATCCTAGCCTCTGGATCGATCTTACTGTAGATCTCCTCAACCACACTCTCGGCCTCCTCGATCGTCATATCCGGCCCACCGGTAACGTTGACCAACGCCGCCTTCGCTCCGGTTATATCAACATCAAGCAACGGCGACTTCAGAGCCTTTCTAACAGATTCGGCCGCCTTATCTTCTCCACTAGCTTCGCCAAGTCCGATCATTGCAACTCCACCCTTCTCCATTATCGTTTTAACGTCTGCGAAATCCAAGTTCACAAGGGCCGGCTTCGTTATTAGCTCTGTTATACCCTTTACAGCCCTCATCAAAACCTCATCCGCAACTTTAAATGCAATGTGAATTGGATAGTTAGGAACAACCTCAAGCAACTTGTCGTTGGGAATGACTATCACCGTATCCGCAACCTCCCTAAGCCTCTCCAGGCCCGCTTCAGCGTTAGCCCTCCTTACAGCACCTTCAGCAGAGAAGGGAAACGTCACCACAGCTATCGTTAAAGCACCAGCATCCTGCGCAGCTTCAGCTATAACCGGTGCTGCTCCAGTTCCCGTTCCACCACCAAGTCCACAGGTTATGAATACCATATCCGCCCCTTCTACGATCCTTCTGATCTCATCCTCACTTTCCCTCGCCGCCTCCTCACCAACCTGAGGCAAGCTTCCAGCACCCAATCCCCTTGTCCTTCTCTTTCCAATCAGCAACCTCTTATGAGCTTTCGTGTAATATAGATGCTGGGCATCGGTGTTTATCGCTATTAGCTCCGCTCCTTCAATTCCCTCATCGAACATTCTCGAAATAGTATTGCAACCGCTTCCACCGACACCTATAACCTTAATGACAGTTCTCAACTCTTCCAAAACCTGAAGGATATCCTCTTCAACATCCTCAGCAGGCATTTTTCTTTCTCTTTCTGCTCTCGCAAGGGCTTCTTTAACTAAAGACTCCATAGGGCTCCCTCCAATTATAAGGTTGCCTTAACTCGATAGTATATAAAACTGTTGGAGATATTTTATTATTATGATATCGTTTAGATTAACTCCCGCAAAAATTGGAATCAACGCAACTGAGGAAGTTGGGAAAGTTGCTAAGAAGTTTGGACTTGGAAAAGTTCTGATCGTCACTGGCAGAAACGTTGGGAGCAGTGAGATCTGCAAGAGGGTAAAGGAATCACTTGAATCCGCTAACATCGAATACGAAGTCTGGAGCAACGTTAAGCCTGAGCCAGACGTGGAATGTGTTAAAGAAGGTATTGAAGTAGCGAAAGACTTCGATGGATTCATAGGTCTTGGAGGAGGCAGTGCAATAGACATTGCCAAACTCTTAAACTTGTATACAACTCATCCACCCCAAGATTTCTTCGATTACATTCCAAAGCCGTTTGGAAAGGGAATTGTTGTGGATAAGCCTTTAAAGCCTTTGATAGCCATTCCTACAACAGCCGGAACTGGAAGTGAAACCACATGCGCCTCTGTTGTGAAGTTATCGGGAATTAAGGTAGGAATCGTCCAAGAATGCTTGCTTCCAAGCTTTGCAATCATAGACCCATTAAACATAACCCCACCACCGAATGTCGTCGCTTCATCAGGATTAGATGCCCTAATGCATGCAGTTGAAGCCTACACAGTCCTTCCGGCCGAAGTCTACCCCTATGACAGCCCGTATTCGGGTTCAAATCCGATAACGGATTCTCTAGCATTGAAGGCGATCGAACTGATTGCAAAGAACCTAAGGAGGGCATATCATTGGAGAGATCTAAATTCCATAACAAATATGGCTATAGCATCGTATATAGCCGGAGTAGCATTCGGAAACGCTGGTGTTCACTTAGGCCACGCTTTGGGGCATGCAATAGGAGGAGCTAGGGATATTCCCCATGGGATATGTGTAGCAATCGTTGGTGATGCCATACTTGATTACATCAAACCCGTAATGCCTGAGAAGGTCGAAGGGATCAGAGCAATGTTGGGTAGCATAAAATCGCTCATGGAAGATTTGAATGTTCCAACTAGCCTGAGTGATCTCGGATTTGATAGGAGTGATCTACCAAAACTTGCCGAAAATGCAATGAAGCTTAAGAGACTGATCGATCTATGCCCAAGAAGGGCCGATGTTGAAGGTTTAATTACTATTCTTGAGAAATCCTTCTGACAATTATTTTTTCAGCTATCGTTGGTGATATGCACATTTCCTCTCCCTTAACTTCTACTACTCCCTTATCAACGACCCTTACAGTTGAACCGGGTTCAATTCCCAAGAGCTTGACCGCAGAAGGGCAGGCTAGGACTTCGTACACACCTTTCTCAGCTTCGATCAACGATATGACCTTAAAATTGCATTCCTTACAGATATTACACTTACTTGCGATGATCATACAAACCTTTTGGACTATCTCATCGTTTACATGATGCTCCAATTCGCAACTGAGCCTATGAGCTTCCTTCTCATCGATCCCTAGGAAATCTTTAAAGAATATCTCAAAAATCCTATGATAACGCTTTATCCTTTCAGCCAACTCTCTACCTTTCTCAGTTAAAACGGCTCCATAGTATGGCTGATACTCAATGTATCCCTTTTTGCTAAGCTTTAGAAGCATCTCGGTTACACTCGATGGTTTAACATTTAATTTTTTAGCTAAATCACTAGTCTTTACAACTCTACCCTTTTCTTTCTGAATATCGAGCATAGCCTCAAGGTACTCTTCGATCCTCTCCACATCAAACCTATGATTTTGAAATTTAAAAGATTTTAGAAATTCTACAGTTCCATGAAGAACGATAAGCTTTGGGATTTCGATCTCGTCGCAAGCTCATGAGCCAACCTTATCGGTTCCGGCAGTTTATGGTTTTTTATACAAGCTTTAACGATCTCTAAAGCCGTTTTTGGAGTGATGTAGCTACCGGGTGATATGAATATTGGCTTACAGACCTTGCAGGGTTTTAGAGCATAACCTATCACTTCATCACCGTCGAATATTGGTCTAGCTTCCATTTCCTTCTCAGGATACTCAACATCTCCGTAAAGCTTTCTCTTCGTGATTCCTATCGACGGTACCCCCAGCTTTAATGCTATATATGTTGCCAAGCCGCATCTCCTCGGATGAGCTATACCGCTACCGTCGACCATTATCACTGTTTTACTCTTGTCAAGCTTCTTCACGATAGGCTCTATAGCCCTAACTGCCGGATCGCCCTCTCTGAACATCAAAAACGTTGGGATGTACGGAAAGTGAACGTCTTCAATGCGTACGTTTTGATCGATCAACTTCAACTCTGGAAATGCCAAGGCAACGCAAGCTGAAATGACCTTCTCATGCTTCTTCCCTATGAAAGATTGATCGACACCCAAAACGAACCTAACATCCTTGAGCTTAATAAAATCTTCAATTATGACACCCTTTGCAAGCTCTTCCTGAAGTTTTTTCAGTTTTTCAAGATCCATAACTGCAAGTCTGACAGGATGATTTAACATTTTTTATATAGGATTAAATTTCAAAATTTTTAATTATTATAAACTATTTATAAAACTAAACTCTAAAAATGATGCCGGTACCATTGATCCCTGAAAGATAACTATTCCAGATCTTGTCAACTCTTCTACGACTTTTCTCCAATCAATGCGAAATTTCTTCCAATACAGATTGACCAGCGATGGCGTATCTGGGGGGTACATCATTTTCACACTACCCATGGTTGTTCTCTCCCATACCTTTATCCTGCCCATCTTGACATCTCTTAAGAAATTTTTAATGGGTTCTCTAACGGAATCATCCACACCCTTGAAGTAATTGTAGCAGGCATCTCTAAACCGTTCATAATAAAATATTTCTATATTATCCAGAATTCTTTTTATATAATTAGAATCTTTAGGCTCTCTTTCATCGAGCATATTCAAGAATAGTTCCGATGCCTTTAACGCTTCGTTTAAACCTGTATCTACGAGTCTAAAAATTTCCCTCCTTATCGAATCGATGTGAATTCGCTTAATCACATTGTGCCACCAACCGCTAACAAATCTACATTTCAGTAAGCTCAAATAAACGCCGAAAGCCTTAGCTTTGGTTTCAATCAGATCGGAACCAAACCATTCTGGAATCATTATAAAAATTCTTTTGATTATGAAATAAATATATTTTGGTTGTAAACTCAGTTTAGTCTTTTGATGGTCCAACACCTTTTAAGCATGTTTTCAACGATCGTTAAGATCACAGCTTCAGCCTGTGCCTTTTCACATTCTCCTCTTTCCTCAAATTCTTTTATTCTCCTTTCAAGCATCTCCTTTAACTTTAATAGCTCATCACATGTTATCGTCTTATTTTTTAGCTTCATTAACAGCTCATCCATCAAATGAGATAACGGCAAATGCTAAATATTACGTTTGCTCCATTCGATCTCAAAATCGAGTTCGGTTTTAATTCCTAGCCCGTGCAAGCGTTCGTTAGCTTCAAGTATACTTTTACTACCTTCAACGGCCTTCGGCAGGGGCGTAAATTTCAGCAGAATATTAATATCAATATAGAACGTTAGAGCGTTTAAGATCGAAACGTTAACATCGTAATATCCCCAGATCGTATATTTTCCTATATAACCCATAGCAGCCATTACTGGAATCCTAGATGCTTCCGTAGCCACATTCTTAACAAATTCAAACAGTTTCTCTGCTTCATCTCTCATTAAAATGCTAACACCCAACATACCTCCATCTCTGGCAATCTCACTCAAGTAACTTTCAAGCTCATTCCTAGTGAGCTCGCCGTCACTCCCAAATCCTACAACTGCCAAAATGGAAGGAAGTTTACTTAACGCTGAGAGCATTATCGAATCCGCAAGCGGACTGCATAGGTTTTTCTCATTTCCCCTTGCCAAAGAATCCCCGCCTGCATCAACTCCAACGATGATATCTATGCTTTCCGATTTCACGAAATCTTCCAGACTTTTCCTAACTCCGAACTCACCTTTGGTTATATCAACTCCAACAACATCCTTACCAAGATATTCAGCAACCTGAGCAACGATCGGCTTTAAATCTCCGATCTTACAGCTTCCATCTATCCAAGCCAAACATTCGTTAATTGTTCGACAATTCTCTATCTCTTCAACGGCCCTCGGACCCGGCTTTGGATCTCTACTGATCCTTTCCCAAACAACTCCTCCGTAAATGCACTCAACATCGAAGAGCTCAAAGAATCTTCCAACGATGAGCGTACTTACTATATCTCCGCCACCTCCAATTCCAATTAGAAGAGCTTTATCGATATTCTCGAGGATTTCGATTATACGCATGCGAATCAATCAGCCTTGCTGTATTTATGTTTGCTTCTGCAGTTCGGCTGTTGAGAGATACGACGATTACTGCCATAACTATCAGTGCCGCACCAAAATATTGTAGAAAATTTAAGCATTCCCCAAGCATCGCAACCGCAAAGATGTGAGAAAACACACCCTCCATCGACATTATCACCGCAGCATCCGATGGCTTCGTGTATCGCTGAAGCCAGTTCTGAAGCATCTTAGCTACAAACGTTGCAAAGAAAGCTGTGATTATCAAAGCAACTACAACATCATAGTTTATTTCAAAATTTACAGTTGTAAAAATGGCAAATGGAGTTGATAGAATTGCCACGGCAAATATCTGCCAAAATGCAAGCATCGTTGGATTTACCAACTTTGAATAGTAGGATATCATAGCTATTTCAAGTCCGAAGGCAAATGCGCAGGCTAATATCAGTAGATCACCCAAGCTAAACCCAGAATATCCAGAGAGTAGATAAACACCGATAAAAGCAAGCAGAATTCCAACGATGTCGATTCTATTCAGTGAAATTCCGTAGATCATGTAGGCCAATAATGGTGCAAGCACGACGTACAGAGAAGTTATGAACCCAGCATTCGTAGCGGTTGTGAATTCGAGTCCAACGGTTTGAAACGAGTATCCCAAAAACACGGCCAAACCAATCTTGAAACCATCCTTAAACCCTTCTCTCTTAACAAACGGCAAAAAGAACAGACATGCGATAAAAAACCTTATAGCATTGAATGCAAATGGAGACATACTGTTAAGGGCAATTTTAACAACCGGAAATGTGGAACCCCATATCAATGCAACAATTAAGAGCCCAAGATCGGCGTAGAGTCTTTTCACACTGTCTTGCAAGTTGCACTAAATAAAAGTTTTTTGAGAAATCGTTTTGAGTAGTCACTTGCTAACATCTATTATGAAGTTTGGAACAGCCGGTGTACCAAACTGTTCCAAGGATAGATCAACAATAGGTGGAATTAAAACGATTAAGGAGCTCGGATTGGATGCAATGGAGGTTCAATTTGTTAGAGGTGTTAAGATGAACGAAGAAAAGGCCAAGGAAGTTAAGATGATTGCAGACTCATTGGAAGTAACTTTATCCGTTCACGCTCCTTACTATATCAATTTGAACGCCGAAGAAAAAAAGAAGATTGAAGATAGCATCAAAAGACTCACAGATACCGTAAGAGTCGGAGGTATCTTCGCCAGAAACATCGTATTTCATCCCGGCTACTATATGAAATCATCTAAGGAGAGTGCATACAGAAAAATCAGAGATAACCTAAGACCTGTGCTCGAATTTATCGAGCAGAGAGGTCTAAAGGTTAAGCTGAGACCGGAAACCACCGGAAAACCAACGCAATTTGGTGAATTGGAGGAAACGTTAAATCTCTGCCAAGAGCTTGGTTTGTTACCATGCATAGATTTCAGTCACATCCACGCGAGGATGAGAGGGGCCATGAACAGCTATGAAGAATTTACATCTTTGCTTGAGAAAGTTGAAGAGATGTTAGGTAAGGAAGCAATCAAAGACATGCATATTCATGTCAGCGGGATAGAGTACGGGTTAAAGGGTGAGAAAAAACATCTGAATCTAAAGGAATCCGATTTCAAGTTTGAGGAATTGCTCAAAGCTTTGAAGGACTTCGATGCAGATGGCATAATTATAATAGAGAGCCCAAACCTTGAGGAGGATGCCATGATGCTCAAAAAGCTCTGGAAGAAGATTTAACGTCATTAAGATTTATTTAGCTCTATGTAAATTTTCAAATCATGGTCGTAATAAAACTCCTAACATCGCCAAAATGTCCGATGTGTCCAAAGGCGAAGGAGGTTGTAAAAAGACTTAAGGAGGTTGAAAAGGATATCGAAGTTTTGGAATTACCAGTGAATACCGACAGAGGATTTAAGGAGGCTGTAAAGTTTGGAATCAAGGTCGTTCCGGCTATGATAATAAACGATGAATTTGTAATTGTAGGGGTTCCAAGCCTGGACGAGCTCAGAGAGGTAGTTAGAAAATTCAAGGAAACCTGATAATAGTTTCCTGTGTCGGTTGTTTTCTTGGCGTTGGAACGAATTCAACTCCCTGCCTTTGCAACATCGGCTGAGGATAAAGCTCCATAAGCTCGTATACCTCCTCAGGTACATCTGTTGAGACGTTCAGTCCAAGTTGTCTTGCAACATCAACGGTGATCGGATAGTCGTGGGTCCACCTACCTTCAGTAAGTATCTTCGCAACCTCTCTTGCCCTCTCATCACCCATCTTATCCTTTAACAATTCATAGACGAATTCTCTAACCTGATTTATAGCCTTCTCAGCTATGTCAGCCAGTATAAGCGTTTGATCGTCCACTTCATTCGGATCCTTCTTCTTAACAGCATTGAGAATCGAAGGTGCTGGTAGGTTCATCAACTGTGGATCCACCGGGCCAAGAACTGCATGGGGATCCATTATTATCTCATCTGCAGCCAGCGCTATAAGAGTTCCACCGCTCATAGCATAATGTGGGATTATCACGGTCGTCTTTGCAGGGTGATCCTTCAAGGCTTTCGCGATCTGCGCTGCTGCTAAAACCAATCCACCCGGAGTGTGAAGGATTAGATCGATCGGTTTGTCCTTCGGTGTCCTTCTTATAGCTCTCAGAACTTGCTCTGAGTCTTCAATGCTTATGAATCTATAGAACGGAATTCCAAATAGACCAATGCTCTCCTGTCTATGAATCATCGCTATGACATTCGTTCCCCTTCTTTCACCCATTTTCTTCATCAAGGATTGTCTCATCAACATCAAGCGACGATATTGGAGTTGTGGGCCTATGATAAGCCAAAATAGCAGAAGCCACCAGATCATCGATCCCAAAAATGAGAGGGGATCGTAATAATAACTCATAATTGTAATAATTATTGCAAAATTATAAAGTTAACGGTCGATATCTTCAGGATTCAATTTCCTGTAAAAACAGCTGTAATTTCCAGTATGACAGGCCACACCCTTCTGTTCAACTAGATATAAGATCGCGTCGTTATCGCAATCGATGCGAACTTCAACAACCCTTTGAACGTTTCCAGATGTCTCTCCCTTCATCCAAAGCTTCTTCCTACTTCTACTCCAGTAGTGAGCGTA
>CAZBFC010000032.1:0-4127 GCA_964491095.1 uncultured archaeon
TTGTGCTGTAGTACCTCCAAACTGAATTACACACAGTTCAACCGACCCGTCATGAGGTAGTTTATTTCTAATTGCATCTGCAATTCCCTTTTTCATAATGGCAAATTCAGAGGCATTGATGCTTCCAGAACCATCGATGCAAAGACCCAACTCTGTAGTAACCAGTGCTGCTGCTGGTGCTATTAAGCAAAGTATGGCCAAAATCGATAGTAGTACCGACTTTTTCTTTACCACTTTCATTTTTTTGCTCACCTCCGTTTATTTCTAATTAAATTGTAAGTTATAAAGTTTTAATTATTTTACTGTTTATTATTTATTATAATCCTAATAATGAAAATTTTGGAATGAACTAAAAATATAGACTTAACAGTTTAATTATAAGTATATTATACATAATACTCAATTCTAGATCATGAAAAAGAATGAAAAAGAAAAATTATTAATGATGTTAGCAAAAGTCAACAACCTTCAAATCCAGAACATATCTGTAAACCCTAGGTGCGAAGCTACCGCATGTCTTGATCTTCTCAATTTCGACTATCATTCCATGCTTTCTAAACAGATCCTTCACCTTTTTTGGCAGAATCTCATCCTCTTCCTCTTCTCCGGCGAAAGTGTAGTAGTGAACGTAACTTCCAATCTTTACCTTATCTCTCAGCAGATAAACAAAATCTTCGGCAGAATAGGGAGCGGGCATCAGAATTCTGTCGAATTTGCCTTCAAGCTTTGGAACGACATCCTTGACGTCTCCCTCATAAACCTTAACGATATCCTGTACTTTATTGAGCTCAACGTTCTTGCGAAAATACTCCACCGCCTTTGGATTGATTTCTACACCTATAACCTCCTTTGGCTTTGCGAGCTTTGCAATTACGATTGCGTAAGGTCCCACGCCAGCGAACATGACAAGTATTCTTTCCCCAGGCTTCACGAGCTTGGCAATTCTCTCTCTTTCTCCTGAGAGCTTTACGGAGTAATAAACCTTAGTAGGATCGACTAAAAATCTGCATCTATGCTCCTTAACTATCGTTTCAGTCTCCTTGCCATATATCGGTTCATACTTTGCAACTCTGTAAACTCCCTCAACTTCTCCAACTTTCCTCAAAATGGTCTTTACATGCTTATGCTTACTTAAAATAGCTTGGATAATCAAATCTTTTAAGTGCATGACATCATCAGGTAGATTGATTAGTACCACGTCTCCAATAATTTCAAAGCTCCTAGTCACCTTCTTAAGCTCTTCATCGCTCACCTTTCCCTTCAAAGCTTCCTTGATGCTCACCTACAAGTTCTAACTTTATCGAAATAAAAACCTTAGCGGACTTTAACCTTAATATATCTTTTTGATAATTTTAAACTTGTGATACTCACAACATCAAGAAAGCCTAGCAGAAGGACGAGAAGTCTTGCAAAAGCTTTGGCGAGGTTCATGAACTGGAGGTACGTAACGAGGGGTAAGCTCAGCTTAGAGGAACTCTATTCCATGCTTGGTAAAAACGAATACCTTGCGATAATTCAGGAGGTTAAGGGAAACCCGGCGATTCTTAGAATAGTTCATCCAGAAAAAGGAGAACTTCTGAGGATTCGATTCAATGTGAGCAACGTAGTTAAGGTCAAGATGGATGACAGCCCGGTTGTTTTCATAGGTAAAGCTCCATTCGATCCCCTTTTGCTTGGAGCCCTTCCTCAAAGCGAAGCAGGTTTAAAGCTTGCGAGGAAGATAGATCCGAAAAAGAAGGTTTTTGTTAAGCGGGATGAGGAGTGGATAACACTCGAATTTAAGTACGAGGATGTTACAGTCTTTAAGATGAAGATTAAGAGAAAGGGAGGCGTCAAAATTGGAGGCTGAGTTCGTATTTGAACTTGATGAGGAAAGGGCAAGGATTCTATACACCGCTTTAAAGGTTGAGGAGAGGGATGCGATAAGCAAGGCAAAGGTTTATTTAGATGGAGGTAAGCTAATGCTAAGACTCGAAGCGGATGAGTTGGCAGATTTAAGAGCGGCTGTAAACGCATGGCTTAGATTGATTAAAGCCTGTTTGGAGGTGTTATAATGGGTGAACTTCCACCTCAGGTTCAGAATATGTTAGCCCAGCTTCAGCAAATCCAGCAACAGCTTCAGATGGTTCTAACACAGAAGGTTCAGCTTGAGAACTCTTTGAAAGAAACGGAGAATGCAATCCAAGAGGTAGAAAAGGTCAGCGATGATACTCCCATCTTTAAGACTGTAGGGACTGTTCTCGTCAAAACATCGAAAGAGCAGATTCTAAAGGAACTTAGAGAGAAGAAGGACACGTTTGAAATCAGGATTAAGGCTTTGGAAAGACAGGAGGAAAAACTCAAGGAGAGATTGCAGGATTTACAGAAGAAAATCAAATCTCTGTTAGGTGGAGTCCAAGCTGGTTAATTTTAATTTTTATGTCCGCTGATAACGAAATCCTAAAGATTTTGGAAGAATTTAAAGAGATCGAGCCGGAGATAATAGCTAAAAGGCTAGATACCAGTGTTTGTCATGCTACAAACATCTGTTTAAAGCTCGTTGAGGAAGGTAAGCTCAAACTGAAATTTAAAGTCATCTGTCCAAGGTGTAGGGAAGTCTGCGCTGAATTTGAGAGTATAATGGATATCCCAGACGATCTTCAGTGTAGATGCGGGTATAAGTTTATGCCGATGAAAGAAAATATTAAAATGGTTTTTGTAAAATAAAATTTAAGAGGCTTCTCTAGCTAAAACTATTTCTATCGTCGATACGTTAACCTTCCTTCCCTGCTCAGACTCGAGCTCTTCTGTGCCAGTCTTTATACTCTTTACAGTTACATCTGGTAGGAATCTTTTTCTGACAACCTCTGCCACCGATACAGCTTTGCTTATTGCCTTTCCTCTTGCCTTAATCGTCACCTCCTTGGCACCCTCATTAAACATGATCAATGCTACGAATACGTAGTTCATTACCGGCTTGTTACCCACGTAGACCACGTACTCCTTTGTCATGGTTATCACCTAACCTATGCAAAATGTATTTGCTATTTAAGCTCTACTGAGAGTTGCAACTAAGTTTTGAAGTTCTGATCGTTATTTTCAAAACTTTTCCTGTTATATAAATTTAAATTTTATATAACAATAAATTTAATTTAAAAGTTTGAGTCAAGGATTGCACTTAGCCTTGGTCGATACCTAACCAAACTTATATCGCAACCCAAAGAGATCATGAAAAATTATCCAAAGCATTGACGAAATTGGTATAATAAGAAAACTTGAAAAAGGTTTCCGAAATTTCAAAGTTTCCTCTTTTCGCGAGAAATATCTTCATTGATCATGTTCTGAGCAGAATGAAGGTGCTCTTTGAGGTTGAAGAGTTTTGCGAGGTAGTTGAGGATGCCGAGATATTTGAGCTGATAAACATAATCGATTCTCTCAGAAAGGAGGGAGAGGTTAAGGTTAGCGATATATTTGAAAAGTACAGAAGCATAAAGCCCGGAATAAGGGGAAGCAAGCTCTCCGCTCTGCTTGAAAGGGCTGAAAGTCTTGGTTATGTTACGAGGCATGTTGTAAAGCAGAAGAGAGGCAGACCGAAGATTGTCGTTGAGCTTACTGAAAAGTCTGAGGAGGTTCTCGGGTATAAGAAATCGAAATCCACGAGCGCTGGAGGAAAGACTCATGAAAAGCTTGCATTAAGCTTTGCAGAGAAGTTGAGAAAAAATGGATTCATCGTTGTGTTTCCGCATCAGGGAGGAGAAAAGGAGCAGCCCGATATCATTGCTTACAAGAGAGTTGGCGATAGGTGGATTGAAACAGGAGTTGAGGATCGAGGTAGGAGCAGATCATCCAAGTCAGGTGCTGAGAAACTATGAGAAAAACATCCACATGGGAAGAGATGTTATATTTGTCGTTCCCGATGATAAGATTGCAGAGAGAGTTAAGAGGATTCTTGGGGATAGAGAGAATTACTATGTAATTGTTGAAAGGATTGTATGATAAAATCACAGCAATGCTTTAGACAAGTATTTTATTTCTCAAGCTCCTCTAATAGCTCGATAATTTTTTCTTTAAGTTCTGGTAGCTTGTTTTTGACTATATCCCAGATTATATCAAAGTCGATACCGAAATAAGCGTGAATTAGAATATCT
>CAZBFC010000033.1:0-4765 GCA_964491095.1 uncultured archaeon
CTTCAATTATCTTTTCCTTAAGTCCAGAATTTTCGAGAAAATCCATGAAGGTCTTGCCATCGACAACGAAACCCTCAGGAACGGGAATTCCAACCCTAATGAGCTCTCCCAAATTTGCGGCTTTTCCGCCAACAATTGGAACATCGTCTTTATCGACCTCGTCGAGCCAAAGAACGCCCATTAAAACCACCCTTAGTTATTAAAACCATCAAATTTAAAAGGCTTTTGCAAAACATCAATATTTTTAAATCAGTATATCAAAACAACCTCAAAAAAAGGAAGTGAAACGATGATCGAAAGCTGGGAAGAATACAGAATTATAAACGAGGAACTCAACAAGCTCATAGAAAACGTTAAAACTATTCCAAAAATAAAGAAGGCTCTCAAGCACATAATCAAGGCTGGAGGTAAGAGAACTCGGCCTATCATCGTCCTTTTAAGCGGAAAGCTGTGTGGAGGGTGCTATGAGGATGTCATGAACATGGCCTTAGCCGTTGAGCTTATCCATACAGCAAGCTTAGCTCACGATGATGTCATTGATAGGGGAGTTATGAGGAGAAACGTCAAGGCTTTGCATGTTGAATACGATATATCTCTCGCAATTTTGGTGGGTGACTGGCTCATATCCAAATCAGTTGAGTTGGTTTCGGTCTACGATGAGGAGATAATCAGAGGATTCGCAGAAGTTGGTATGAAGATGTCGGAAGGGGAAGTTTTGGATGTCTACAGCATAAGGGAACCATTCAGCGAGGAGGACTACTTTAAGTGTATCTCCACAAAAACAGCCGCTTTATTTGCATACAGCGCCAAGAACGCATGCATGGTAGTTTCGGATGACAGAGTGGCAGCAGAAAGGTTGTTTGAATACGGAAACAACTTGGGCTTAGCTTATCAGCTTGTAGACGATCTACTCGAATTTTTGGACATGTATGAAGATAAGAGTTCCGAGTTTGAGTCCCTAACCTTGCCGATGATATATGCCGAGAAGTTCGGATTTGAGGAGGCCGTTATTAAGGTTCTCGAATTGATAAAGAGTTATGCAAGAAAGAGTAAAGAGGCTTTGGATTATTTTGAAGACTGTGAGAGTAAGTCGAAGCTGTTACGTTTGGTGGACTACATGACATCAGATCTGATAAAGAACTACGTTAGCAAGAATAAAGAAGTTTTAAGCTTATTAGAATCTTTTAGGGTTTGAGGACGAATACCCTTGTATCCAATCCACCGTATTTAACCCAGAACTCCTTCTCAATTTCGTAATCGTTCTTCAAAGCCTTCTCCCTTAAGATCTTGTCCTCCGCAGTTATCACTACGATCCTCTCTGCAACGACATCCTTGGCCGATCTTAGAAATCCGTCGTACAGGTCTTCGATTACTCCCTTCTTTGCTATCCTTAGGCCGTACGGTGGATTTGTAATTGCTATATCAACATCTTTTAAGCAGAGTCTTGTAGCATCTGCCTGGATGAAATCTATCGTATCTTTAACCCCAGCGGTTTTGGCATTCGTAATTCCACCCCTTATGTGCTTTCTGAATCTCTCTATGCCTACCAACGTCATTTTTACATCCCTTTTTTCAAGTTTCTCAGCTTCTGCCTTAACTTCTTCAAGGATATCGTTGCCGTATATGTTCGTAAACAGAAACTTCTCCTTCCTGAACTTTTGAGGTGGGATGTTCCTTCCGATCATGGCAGCTTCGATCAATATAGTTCCGCTCCCACACATCGGATCGAGCAGAGACTTTTTAGGATTCCAATTTGAGAGCATTACGAGGCTCGATGCGATCGTAGGATTTAGAGGTGCGGGATGATCGTAGACTCTGTAACCCCTCTTATGCAGGGACTCATCTCCGGTTGTATCTATTCCAACGTAAACCTCATCGAAGATCACATCAACCCTTATGATTACATCGGGTTCATCCAAATCGACCTTAAGCCTAACCCCTTTGGACTCCATGTAGCTATCTATAACCGCCTGCCCGGCAACCCTTCCGACATCCAAAGACGTGAAATCGTGCTCACCAGCCCTAAGCGGGCGGATAGCGAAACTTTGATCCGGCTTTATCCAGCTAAAATCCAAATTTTTGACTATATGATATATATCGTCGAGCGTTTCAAACTTTTCAATGGCCAGAAGTATCATTATCCTTTCCAAAGTCCTCGCCATGTAGTTCAGCCTAACCATCAGCTTCAGATCTCCTTCAAAAAAGATCCTTCCCCTCCCCTTTCTAATTTCGGTGACCCTTCCGCCCAACCTCTCAACTTCCCTCGCAGAAATATCCTCAAGTCCTGGAGAGAGTGTTGCGTAAAATTGCATCGATTGAGCAGATGGGGTTCGATTAATCTGTTTTTCTCTGCCGATATAAAAATATAAAAATTTAATATTTACATGGGATAAGCAAAACTGGAAGCATAGATCTTCTCATAACTCCATCGGCTGTACTACCCAGCAGTAGATCCTTGATTACACTTCTACCTCTCTTTCCTACCACTATTACCGTGGATCCTTTTATCACAGCTTCGTTTATGATCGCGTTCGAAGCAACACCCGTGCCGACTTCGATATCACATTCAAACTTAAACTTACCGGCGTACTCCTCAAGCTTCTTCAAAACTTCTTCGGTGATCTTTTTATACTCTTCCGGCTTCCCGTAATCTATGACATGCATAAGTGTGGCCTTCTTTACGTAGTCTCCAAACAGTCCGTTCACGGCTTCAACAATACTATCGGAGCATGGTGAGAAGTCCAGGGCAATTAGAGGATTGTCGAAAACCCTTCTGGCATCCCAAATGCATTTAACCGTGTGCCTGGCCTTGTCCCATTCGTATTTAACCAGCAGAACGGGTTTCGTAGCAACCCTTGCAACGTTTGCAGCCGTAGTTCCGATAAACATATCTCTGAGTATGTGCTCGCCCTTTGAGGGCATGTATATCAGATCAACATCCTCATCCTCGGCAACCTTCGCAATTTCCAATGGAGGAGTTCCCAACCTGACGATCGTCTTTGTAACGTTTATACCGATCTCTCTGAACTCGCTTGCAACATTATCTAGTCTCTCTTTGGTTTCGGTTTCGATCTTATCAACATCTACGTAATATTCACCTGTTAGATGTACCTCAACTACATGAACGAGTATGAGTTCCTCCGCCACGCCCGTACTGAAGAATCTTGGGATACAGTTGCTGAAAGCATACTCAGAGACCATCGAAAAGTCTACCGGAAACAGAACCCTTCTAATCACAACTTTTCCCCCCTTTAGAAAAGGATTATTATATCACCCCCTATATATACCTTACCGATTAAAACGAAACTTTAAATAAATCGGATAACCAGTGATAATCATGCTGAAACTCCTAACGAATCCAGATGAATTTTTTAGAGAACATAAAGATGTTCATCTTGCAGTCTCATTTGCAATAGTCTTGATTTCTGGAATTTTGAGCACTCTAATGGTATACGCAAATATGGATATCCTGAAGGAGGTTATGCTTAGGCAATTGATGGAAAAGATACCCGAAGAGCAGGCTAGGATTATGGTTGAGGGTATGAAGTACATGCTTCTGATAACTCCCATAACTGGAGCTTTTATCAGTTGGCTGATTTTAGCGGCTTTGATACATGGAGTTTCTGCCTTATTTGGGGGTGAGGGAGATTTCTCAAAGACCTTCAAGTTTACGGCCTTCAGCTACATCCCGGGCATAGTCCTCTTTCCGGTAACGTTTTCAATCGTTCAAATGACCAAGGAACTTACGAACGTTCCGCTGACGATCGTTGGAGTAGCTTCAACGATTTGGCAGTTCGCAATCCTTACATTTGCAATCAAACATGCGAGAAACCTCGATACAACAAGAGCCGCTGTATCCGTTGCTATTCCAATAGTAATCCTGACCATGTTGAGCCTGATAGGAAAGCTATTTAGACCTATGTAAAACTCTTGATATGCGTAGCGATATCGTTAAGAGGGGAGTAGAGAAAACAGCCCACAGAGCTCTTTTGAAGGCTTTGGGAGTTTGCGATGATGAGATGGATAGACCGTTCATAGGAGTTGCAAACGCTTACAGCACCATAGTTCCAGGACACATGCATTTGGACAAGATAACTCAGGCTGTTAAGGAAGGTATCTATGCAGCTGGGGGAGTTCCGTTCGAATTTGGAGTCATCGGTGTTTGTGACGGTATCGCGATGGGACACGATGGCATGAAGTTCTCACTGCCTACGAGGGAGTTGATAGCAGATAGTATAGAGGCGATGGTTGAGGCTCATCAGTTCGACGGGCTGGTTGTGGTTGGGGCATGCGATAAGATAGTTCCGGGAATGCTCATGGCAGTTCTTAGACTCAACATCCCGGCAATAGTAGTTTGCGGTGGGCCGATGCTTGCTGAAAGGGTTGGAGATAAGCCAGCGACGATAAAGACTGCGTTTGAGGCTGCCGGGCTTTACAAGGCTGGAAAGATAGACGAGAAAACGTTAAAGCTGTATGAGAACTTCTGTGCAGCATATTGCGGGAGTTGTCAGGGGCTTTATACGGCAAATACAATGCAAATTTTAACCGAAGCTCTGGGCCTGTGTCTTCCGTACTGCTCGACATCTCCATGTGCATCGTCGCGAAAGCTTAGGATTGCCAAGGAGAGTGGTAGGAGGATAGTTGAACTTGTGAGGCAAAACATAAAGCCTTTGGACTTCGTTACAGAGGAATCGTTCAAGAACGCGATAACGATGGACATGCTCATCGGTGGTTCAACGAACACAGTTCTCCATCTACCAGCGAT
>CAZBFC010000034.1:0-4023 GCA_964491095.1 uncultured archaeon
AACCAACTCATATAGATGAATCTTTCAGCAGATCGACTGTAGCGAAAAGTGAAAGATCAGTTTAATTTCTTGAGAAGACATCAAAGCAATTGATCTAAATAAATCATTTAAGGTAATGGAGGTTAAGGCAACCGCCTTACGTATCACTCAAAGCCTCTATCGAACGAATATATTTCGTTAATTCCCAAATTTCTCATTACCTTAAGCGTTAAACATTCGTTTGCGTCCAATCAATAGAATAAAGGATCAAAAGTAAACTCTGCAGTGTGTCTGGATCCACAGCCTTCTTTAAAAAGTTATTTACCTCAGAAAAGTGTATGACCTTTGTTACGACTTTTTCTTTGCATTTGTTTATCCTCTTTAAGATCTTCTTTGATTATTCTTTCATCCATTTCGCCTTATCGCTCAGCTTCTTTTTTGGCTTGTAGTAAGCGTAAATAAATACGTTCGCATCAAGATCTTTTGGGTATTATTTTTAAAATACCCTTCTCCTCGACCACAAACACCTTATTGGTATCCTTTAATTCTCTTTTTTTCATTCTAGAATTACTCTGCCTTGCCTTTCTTCATCTCAATACCTTGTTTCATTTATTTCACCACATGCCAACTAGAATAACAAGATGATAATGATTTGTGAATCCATTATAAACACCACCGAAATTCAAACTAGTATGGACTTGGAGGGCTATGCGAGGAGATTGCTCGAAAGGTTGAGCGAAGATCAAGTCAGAGGGATGCTGATCGAGCGAATAGTTGAAATTAAGGGATGGAGCTATGAGAAAGCTAAGAAGTGGGCCGATGCTGTGATCACGGAAGTTAAGAACGCATACTCAAAATCCTTGCCGGTTCTGGAGTACCACAAGAGTGGAGTTAAGATGGGTGAATTTGGCGTAGGCTCAAGAGGAAAGGGAGATTTTTACGTTCACAGCAAGATAGCTGAAATAATTGGCTCTACAAAAGCTGTAATCTCATCGAAGGATTTGGACGATGCTGGAGTAGTAAGGATTGGCGATCTTTACATATCCGTATCCGTCGATGGCATACACTCCCGCTTAAGCGAATTTCCATTCATAGCCGGTTTTCACGTCACTAGAGCTGCGATGAGAGATATATACGTCATGGGAGCTAAGCCGATAGCCGTATTCTCGGACATCCACATTGCAGATGATGGAGACGTATCGAAGATATTCGATCACATCGCAGGAATAACTACGGTCTGTGATCTGGTCGGAGTTCCGCTTGTGGCTGGAAGCACATTAAGGATCGGTGGAGACATGGTGATAGGCGAGCGGATGACCGGTTGTGTCGGCTGTGTTGGAGTTTCGAAGTATATAACGCCAAGGAAAAACGTCGAAGAAGGTGATGTGATCCTGCTTACGGAAGGAGCCGGAGGTGGAACTATAGCCACCACGGCGATATACTACGGAATGCACGAGATAGTTGAGGAGACTCTGAATATAGACTTCATAATAGCCTGCGAAGCCATATTCGAAGCTGGATTGGTTGAAAAAATTCATTCTATGAGCGACGTGACGAACGGGGGAATTAGAGGGGATGCCGAAGAGATCTCGAGAGTTTCGGGTAGATCTCTAGTTTTCGATTACGAGAGATGCCGGAGCATCGTAAATCCGAAGGTGCTCAAGATGCTCGATAAGCTTGAAATAGACTTTATGGGAGTCTCCATAGACTCTCTGATGGTTGTATGTCCGGAGGATGTGGCCGATGAGGTTAAGGCTGTCGTAAGAAGAGTTGGAATAAAGGTTGAAGAGGTTGGCTGGGTTGAGAAAGGAGAAGGTGCTTTTATAATCGAGGATGGTAAGAAAAAACCTTTAAAGCCTAGATTTAGAGAATCCGCTTATACTCCTATAAAGAAGGTGGTTGGGGAGGAAACCCCCGAAGATTTTGAGGAAATGCGTAAAAGGGTGGATGAAGCCGTTACGAAGGCTATAGAGAAGAAAAAGTACGTCATTGAGAAGATAAAACACAAACTTAAAGATAAAATTAAATGTTAGACAATCAATCCATCTTCAGACCATCCTCGAGCAGATTTCTGTACAGTCTGAGATGTCTGTAAGCTACCCTTATCCACTGAGTCCTCGCAGCATAGCTGTAAAGTTCAGACATGTAAGCTACGGCATAGTCATAGTTATCCACAAGCCATTTTATCTTGTTTGCGAGTTCCTTCGGATTGTTTGGTGGAACAGTTAAATCTGGAGCAAATTGGTACAGTTCTATAAGCCTTGGAGTTCTACTGCCGATTATCGGCTTTAATCCACCCATCGAAAGATGAAGAATACCACTCACAGCGTATGCCCCCTTTCTATCCTTGTATGGTAAAACGATAGCATCCGCCAACGCAACGACCCTCAATATCTCATCGCTCGAGAGATACCTTTCAATTAGGATAGTTCTGTATTCCGTTTCCTTTGTTACAAGTTCATGTAGCTCCTTGTCCTGAGGTTCTCCTGCCAGGATGATAGTGAATTTTATATCCTCTATGAGCTTTAAAGCCTTAAGCAAAACATCGACACCTTTATCCTTTCTTAAAAATCCTGGAATTGCGAGAATTATTCCCCTAAAGTTATCTTCATTTAAACCTAGACTCTTCGAAAGGTAACCCTTCGTATATCTCAGGTACGGATTTATCAAGGTTCCGTGGGGTATCCTATTTATCCTTGAGGATTCAACGTTCTGCATCTGAAGCTCGAATTCCTGAAGGGCGCTGTGAACGATTACCGAATCCACATCGTTCAGTGAGGCTTGAAACTCCAAAGCAAAGTCTCTTCCACTGTAAGGATGATCAACGGTATGCATTGTAATCACGTTTCTCCTCACAAGCCTCTCCTCTTTAGCCTGTAAAAGTGCATCAATTATGTACCTTTCCCCTCCAAATATACCGTACTCATGCTGAACGTGCAGGATGTCTACTCCATCAACCTCCGTAAGCTTATTGAGGAATTCAGAATAGTTCGTTTCAAATCTTCTAAAGCATGGAATAACCTCTACACCCAATTCATCCTCGTAAGACTCCTTATAAGCTTCATCCGTTGAAAAAACGTACAACTTGAGCTTGGGGTTGAGGGAGCGAAGGGCCGATATTAAAAACTTTGTGTATTCAGCAACCCCACAGTGGACTGGCGGATACCTCGATACGAATCCTATCACAGTCATTATTAGTATGTTTAAATTTTTAATTTAAAAATCTTTATCCTCATCTTTTCAAAAATTCTTCAACTTTTTTCTTTACGAATTCTGAGGTTGAATGTAAGGCTATTTCGTCTATTGCGTAAGCCAACGCGCTGAATTCTGGCATCTCAAGTTGCTGGTAGAAGAATTTCTTTCCGGCAGATATCGCCTCAAAACTGAACCTTGCAATCTTTTGTGCAAGTTCTTTAGTTTCTTCCCTAAGCCTATCTTTTGGAACAACCCTGTTTACGAGCCCCCATTCAAGAGCTGTCTTTGCATCTATCAGCTCACCAGTTATGGCCAATTCGAATGCTCTTTTAACTCCTACATTTCTACTCACAAACACAGATGGCGTAAAGCAGAAGATGCCGAACCTTATTCCCGTCAAACCGAACTTCGCATCCTCACTTGAAACGGCCAGATCACAAGCCGCTACAAGCTGACAACCACCTGCAACAGCATAACCTTCAACTTCAGCTATTACCGGCTGAGGTAAACTCCTTATTGCATGCATAACCATACCACAGAGCTCAAAGTGTTTCTTAATCTCCATGGGCTCATTATTTAAAAATATGCTCAGATCGTGCCCTGAGCAGAAGTTTCCTCCCTCACCGCGTAGTATGACGACCTTGATTGAATTGTCTTTGGATATCTCAGTGAATGTCTCGTACAATCTTTTCAGCATATCGGATGTCAACGCGTTTCTCTTTTCGGGACGGTTTAAAATCACATAACCGATATCTTTTTCCCTCTCAAACAGAACCTCCATGTTATCTGTTATTCAGTTGCATCATAAATAGATATTCAATCGAAAAGCTCTCCCAGGTTGTTCAGAAT
>CAZBFC010000035.1:0-5005 GCA_964491095.1 uncultured archaeon
ATTTAGAATTTTTAAAGTATCTTGGCAAGCAATGATCATAAAAAATTGGATATGTAAGTTGGCAATTTGCATAATACTCATGATTATAACGTGTGCGCAGGCCCAAGGAGCCAACATAACTGTTGACGGTAACATCAACGACTGGGTGGGGATAAGCCCGATAGTTACAGATCCTCAGGATAGCTTGTTCGGAGATATATTAGATGCCTACGTCACAGACAACGGAAGCTACCTATTCTTCAGGGTAGACTTATTGGATCTGAGCTTACTGGGTGCCCAGTACATTTTAAACATCGATATAGATGTAAACCAGGATAACATCACCGACTACATCATCAGTTCAAATTCGAGCAAAGCTTTGCTGTTGGATGCTTCGAATTTGGACCTAATAGACTACTGCCAGATAGGTGTCAACAACACAGTTGAGATCGCCGTTCCATTATATGAAATAGGAAATCCGACAAGCGTAAATCTAGTGTTTAGCACCAGCGCTTTCTTAAATTATCCATTGGATCGAGCTCCAGATACCGGCTATGTGACCTATGTAGTCACCACACCACAGCCACCAATTCCAGAGTTACCAGTGATGGTACTATCCGCTTTGGGTGTTGCGATTATAGCCTTATACAGATTCCTCAAATAATATTTTCAAAATATTATTTTTATTAATAAAATTTTTCAACTGTTATCGAATATTCATAACGTTTATAATCAGATTGCTTCTGCCATCATTTTAATGAAAGTCCTCGTAGCTGATCCAATTTCGGAGGAAGCTATTGTTGTGATGAGAAATGCTGGATTGGAGGTCGATGTAAAGACAGATTTAAGTCAAGAGGAGTTGATAAAGATCATACCCGAGTACGATGCGCTTGTTGTTAGAAGTAGAACCAAAGTAACCAGAGATGTCATTGAAGCCGCAAAGAAGCTTAAGATCATCGGAAGGGCGGGGGTTGGAGTAGATAACATCGACATCGAAGCTGCAACGGAGAAGGGGATAATAGTGGTCAATGCCCCGGGTGGAAACACGATTTCGGCTGCGGAGCATACCATAGGCCTAATTTTGGCGGTTGCCAGAAAGATTCCTCAGGCCGATAAGAGCGCTAAGGAGGGCAAATGGGAGAGGAAGAAGTTCATGGGTGTTGAGCTTAGGGGAAAGACCATCGGCATAATCGGGCTTGGAAGGATAGGTTACGAGGTTGCGAAGAGGGTCAGGGCTTTTGACATGAACATCCTCGCCTACGATCCGTACGTGAGTGAAGAGAGGGCGAGATCTGTCGGAGCTAAGCTCGTAAGCCTTGAGGAACTTCTAAAGAATTCAGACTTCATAACCATACACGTTCCGAAGACGAAGGAAACCGAGAACATGATCTCCTATAAGGAATTCGAGATGATGAAGGACGGCGTGTACATAATAAACGCAGCAAGGGGTGGGATAGTAAACGAGAAGGCACTTTATGATGCCATAGTTAAGGGAAAGGTTGCGGGAGCTGCTTTGGACGTTTACGAGAAGGAGCCGCCGGATCCAGACAACCCACTGCTAAAGCTTGACAACGTGGTAACGACACCGCACATCGGAGCTTCAACCAAGGAGGCTCAGATAAGCGTTGGAATGATCATCGCTGAGGAGCTGATAAATTTCGCAAAGGGATTGCCGGTTAGAAACGCCGTGAATCTACCGAGCATAGATCCGGCAGATTACGAGTTTCTGATGCCTTACGTTGAGCTAGCTGAGAAGATGGGTAAGATCGCTTCCGCCAGACTTGGAGGAATGTTTAAGAAGGTCAGGATAACTTTCAGGGGTAAGATCGCAAAGAGGAATACCGAATTCGTAACTAGGGCTCTGCTAAAGGGTTTGCTGGAGCACATACTGGGCAAGAGCATCAACCTAGTTTCTGCAATGCATATAGCGAGAGAGAGAGGAATAGTGATCGAGGAGGCCACAACTGAGGATGTCGAGCACTACGAAAGCTTGCTTGAGGTTACCGTGAGCAACGGCAAGGAGTTATACATCGCCGGAACGTGCTTCGGAGATGAGCCCCGCATACTCAGAATAGACAAGTACAAGGTAGATTTCGTTCCAAGGGGGCATTACATAATATCCCTGCATGAGGACAAGCCCGGAGTGATAGGGAGGGTAGGAACGCTCTTCGGCCAGCACAACATAAACATAGCTGGAATGATAGTCGGAAGGTACGGCGGAAGGGGTGGAATTCAGCTGATGCTATTGCTCGTGGACGATCCGCCGAGCGATGATGTTCTGAAGAAGATGGTCGAACTGGATGGAATAATCGATGCAACCTACGTTTACCTCTAATTTTTTTGGCAAAAATTTACAAACAGAGCGATAAAAATTATACCTTATGAATTTAATAGTGGTTGGGCCGGCCGGAAGTGGTAAGAGCACGTTCGTCAAATCATTCTTAAGCTTCCTAAAGAACGAATACGATGTAAAGGCCGTAAATCTCGATCCTGCATCAGATCCGATTTACGATGCTTCGGCTGATGTAAGGGAATTCGTCAAAACTGAAGAAGTCATGAAGAAATACAACTTGGGAATAAACGGAGCTCTGATAAGATCCATGGATTTGGCGTTAAATCATGTCGATAAGCTCATACTAAAAGGAGATTACGTTTTGTATGACACACCCGGTCAGATGGAGCTTTTTCTGTATCTGAAGGCCGGAACGGAAATCGCAAGGAGGATAGCGGAATCAGACTGGACAGTAGGCTTATTTATTGTCGATTCGGAAGTAGCTTCAACTCCAGAAAACTTCATATCGATCCTAGCTCAGAATGCGGTGATATCACTTAGAATAGGGGTACCTACGATCACAATATTCAACAAGTCCGATGTGGTAGATCTTACGTTTACACCTTCAAGCATCAGAGATATGCTTAAGCAGGAGGAAGGTGTTCTGGCTGAGCTAATGGAGAGACTTGTGGATTTTGTTGAGTCTACAACCGTCAGATACCGAATCGTAAAGATATCGGCGTTGAAGGGGAAAGGATTTGATGAAGTTCTTTCGATAGTCAACGAGGTGTTTTGCTCCTGCGGTGATTTAAGTTAACCTATTTAGGTATCGTCTAAAAGTGTAAATTTTTTAAAATTAGATGAGAAAATTTAAAAATCTTGCAACATCTTAATGTCCTAATGCCCGAAAAATTGGACTCACTAGACATAAAGATACTGATCGAACTGCAGGAGGATGCAAGAAAGAGCCTAAGAGAGATTGCCGAAAAGTTGGGAGTTGCCGAAGGAACGGTTTACAACCGAATAAACAAGCTGAGAAAGCTGGGAGTCCTTGAGAAGTTCATACCGATAATAGACTACTCGAAGTTGGGATTCGATCTAACTGCCATAATAGGGATCACCGCTGAAGGAGGACATCTGGTTGAGGTTGAGGAGCTACTCGCTAAGGAACCTAACGTCACAGCGGTTTACGACGTAACCGGAGAGTTCGATGTCATAACCGTTGCAAGGTTTAGAAGTAGGAGTGAGTTGAATGCGTTCATAAAGAGGATCGCAAGCTTGGAGCACGTCAAGAGAACCTATACGATGCTCGTGCTGAATGTCGTTAAGGAGACTCACAGCATAGACCTTTCAAAATTCAATGAGAACGAACTGGTTAAGAGATAATAGCTAGATAAATTGTGTTGTTTATCGTAGCTGTTGGTGGGTTTACGTTACTGTCTGGTATATTTGTTGTACCGTTTTTGGGAGGAGAAACCACCCTGAAGTTTACAACAGTTTTGTCGTCATCAACATGAGTGGCAAGAAGGTAAACGTAAGTGGAATTGGTGTGGGTGTGGGCAGTTTCGAAACTGGTATCGTAAGAACGGTTTTCGATCTCGTTCCCAAGCTTGATATCAAAGTTATAGGAAGGGTAAAGCGGATGAGATACTTGCTGATATCAATAGTACGAATATAGTGGTAACCTTAAACGGTGAGGAAGCTAAGGATGTACAAATTTTCGCCAAAAAATCAGGTTACGATGAAGTTTACGTGTACATCTTAACCGACGAATTTGACAGGGATACCCAAAAAAGTTGAGATCAAATGTAAAGTCTTGAACTTCGAGTTTAGAGTATCGTTTGAGTCCATGTGGATTCATTAACTCTACCTTAAAATCGGGCCAACGTCTGGAAATCCTTGCCTCTGCCCAGTTCCAGCCAACTTCTGCAATCTCTTTGGATTTAAGAGTAGATCTACGGCATTCCTAACGTGCTCTCTGACCCTGTTTTCTGTTATCATCAGCAACTCCTTCTCATCCTTTGCCTCATCCTCATGAACGAAAACTTCGATTATATGCTTGTTCGTCATGAGTTGGGCAAGTATGAGTCCCATGGAAGCTTCATGGGCGCATTGCTTGTCGATCGGCTTGGGCCCGGGCATCCCCAATGCAATCACAATCTCACAACCCCTCTCCTCTATCAGCTTTTTTGCAGCTACGGGCAGATCCTTTATGCCTGGAACAGTGTACCTTACGTACGGAAGTGAGCAGATCTTTCTGAGTTCGTCTATCGCGATCTTACCCATATCTATCCTTGCAAACGTCGTGTCGGCTATGCCTATCTTCATACCCACCACCCTATAGCATACCGTTGTACGGTATTATTCCGCTTTTGCATTAAAGCTCTCCGAGCACATCCATGGCAACATCGAGTGCGGACTTACCGATCACGCCCTTCCTCCTGAGGATATCCTCCAAAGCCGCAAGTGTTGCAAGAACGTCTCTCTTGGTTATGTTACCCATCGTTCCAATTCTAAATATCTTGCCCTTCAGATGCTCCTGCCCTCCCGAAATTAGTATCCTGTACTCAGATTTCAGCGTTCCCCTAAGCTCTTTGTCGGTAATTCCGTTGGGCATCTTTATGGCTGTAACTGTGTTCGAGTAGTTGCTGTACTCGTTGAGCTTAGGAAACAGTTCTAGCCCCAAGCTCGTGGCCCACTCTCTAACCGCCCTAGCCATTGTTCTGTGCCTTCTTATTCTGTTTTCAAGTCCCT
>CAZBFC010000036.1:0-3119 GCA_964491095.1 uncultured archaeon
CTGCTAGCGTTCCATTTGTCGCACACATTCCAATAAGGAACGTCGTTATGTAAACTATTGAAACCAGCTCATACGTTTCAAAGACCATGAACAACCTTAACCTTCTAAACTTCACAAGGACGTAACCGGACAACGTAACCACCCACAGCGCCAAGATGAGCAGTACGAGATCCATATCTATTCTGTACGTTATGTTTGAAAACACGTTCTTATCCATAAGATATACTATGCTACCGTAGATCAGAATATCCCTAATCCTCTCCACTTTGAAGTTCCAGATCTTGATCAGAACCCTTACACCAAACAGTACGATGGTCAGTAGAAGTACTATGAATACCAATTCGAATATCTTTAGATATTCGGCATTGATCAAATCGCACAGAGTTTCAATGAACAGCAACATTGCTAAAATCGAATAATAAAGACAGATAGATGTTATCGCCTTTTCACCACCGACGTACTCGGGTGGCGGATGAAAGCCGTAACCCACGGCACTTATCGACATCAAACACAAACCTAAGATAATCCTTACGATCTCAAGCATATTGTTTACCAAATAACATAAGTCATGTATATAACATTTTTTGGGATATCAAGATTCTTTATCTTAGTTAATAATCTGAATAAACTTATTTATATTTTCCAAAAAGTATATGTGTAAGTTACCAGGTTTTAAAATGCAATGATCGAACTGATAATATTTGTACTGACGTACATTTTTATCGCGGTTCAAAAGGTAAATCTGAGACTGGATAGAGCATCGATTGCACTGATAGGAGCAACAGCTATGATAGTTTGTGGTGTTCTCACACTTGATGAGGCAGTTAGAAGTGTGGACTACGATACGATAATTCTGCTCTTTGGAATGATGGTTATAAGTGCGTATCTTGGCAGATCGGGATTCTTCGACTTCATTGCAAGTAAGATCATTTTGAGAGCCAAGAGTGGTAGGAGATTGCTACTGATCATAGTTCTAACTTCTGGTTTCCTTTCTGCACTGTTGGTAAACGATGTCGTATGCATATTCATGACACCCATAGTGGTCAGAATTGCCGTTCTTTCCGAACTGAATCCGATCCCGCTTCTGCTGGCTTTATCAACTTCGGCAAATATTGGAAGCTGTGCGACGATAGTTGGTAACCCACAGAACATGTTGATAGCCATGAGACTTAAAATTTCGTTCGTCGAATTTATCAGAGTTTTGGCTCCGATTTCAGTTATATCCCTGATGTTTTGCTATCTACTGTTATACCTTATATTTAGATCGGATATCTCCAAATTTAAACCAAAGAGCTTCGAATTCAGTGTTGACAGGGATTTGATGATCAAGATGCTGGTGACCTTGGGTGTAACCGTAGCTTTATTCATAATAGAAATCTATCCAATTCCAGTCTCAGCTTTGATCGGTGCAACTTTGGCGTTCATATTGGGCGGTAAGAGACCTAAAGAGATCCTAAAAAATTTGGATTGGAACCTTCTGATATTCTTTGCAGGGCTTTTTGTCGTTGTTGCCGGATTTGAGAAGGGTGGTTGGCCGAGTTACATCCAAAATCTAAGTGTAAAGACACTCAAAGATTTTATGATCTTCAGTGGAGTTACGGCAATCTTTAGCAACCTGATAAGCAACGTTCCATTTGTTATGGTCGCTCTTCCGGCTGTAAAAACAAAAAAGTTGGCGTATCTGCTGGCAATGGCCTCAACCTTTGCTGGCAATCTGACTTTGATAGGCAGCGTTGCCAACGTAATAGTTGCTGAAACCGCAGACAGCTTGGGCGTTAAAATTTCTTTCGTAGATTACCTCAAGATCGGAATACCACTAACGACTATAACGATATTGATAGGAACAATCATGATATTCTACGCGTAGCAGAACATTTATATGTTAGACATTCAATTTTATGTCGGTGGTTTCGATGGAGTTAAAGGAGGTAAAGATACCTGCAGATATCTACGAAAAGATCGAAGAGAGAATCAAGGAAACTGAATTTGAATCTGTAGATGAATACGTTACGTATGTTCTCAGAGAAGTTTTGGCAAGCTTAGAAGAGGAAGAGGAGCAAGTTTTCAGTGAAGAGGAGGAAGAGAAGGTCAAGGAGAGACTCAGAGCCTTGGGCTATTTGGACTGATGACATCACTCATAATCCACCATTGGGACACCGACGGAATATGTTCGGCTTCGCTCATAGCTACTGTTTTGGATTACTTGGGTGAATCTTGGAAGAATGTAACCCCTCCAATAGGACTGTTTGACTTCGATGATAGAATATGGAAAGAAATAGAAAGATCCACGGATGTATTTGTGGTAGATTTGAACGTTCCAGAGCTTGTTGAGAAGATCGACAAGAAGGTAACGTTCATAGATCACCACATCCAACCCAAAATCGAGAGGCCAAACGTCGAGCATATAAATCCGATAATAGAGGGAAAGAGTGAGAAAGAGTACCCCTCTGCAAGCTGGGTAACTTCAGACTACTTTTCGGTCTGGAGCTACCTCTCAGCTTTGGGAGCTTTGGGTGATGTTGGAAGGAGGATCTTCGATTGGGAGATCAGCAAGAAGGCTATGGAGTTGCTTTTGGAGAGTGGATTGCGAAGAAGAGATGCGTTAAAGCTTGTATCCATGCTAGATTCGAACTACATAATGATGGACAGAATAGGAGTCGAGAATGCTGTCAAAACCATAATCGAATCCGAGCCGATAGATCTGCTTGAGAACGAGAGATGGCTAAGAAATTTAAGCATAATCGAGAAGGAGGTATGGAAAGTCTTGAACAACGTTGAAGCTTGCAAAGGCTATACGAGAATAGAGTTCAAGAGTAGACTCAACATAATTTCAAAGGTCGTAAGAAAGGCCGTG
This sequence comes from uncultured archaeon, assembly GCA_964491095.1. Taxonomy (GTDB): domain Archaea; phylum Halobacteriota; class Archaeoglobi; order Archaeoglobales; family Archaeoglobaceae; genus WAKM01. Next base: position 2,855 of record CAZBFC010000036.1, read on the forward strand.
TGGGTCATGGGTTACAAGATCGTTTTAGCAGTTAATAGGGATTTTGGAGATAGTGGTCAGATCTATTTGAGGATTAAGCCTGAACTGTCCAAATCCATAAACATCCCAGCTATTATAAACGAACTCAAGCTCAGAGGGTTCAACGTGGGAGGAAAGAAAGATGTTTTAGGGTTGATATGCCCAAAGGAAAGAATCGATGAGGCTTTAAAGGTTATAGAGGGGATGCTATGAAGGTATTTGTGATTGGTCTGGATTCGGCTCCACC
>CAZBFC010000037.1:0-9359 GCA_964491095.1 uncultured archaeon
TCCATGGCAGTTTCAGGATGATAGGGCGGACATAGTCTGGAGGTATACCAATCCCCAGGTGGAATGGTTAGAAAGAAAGGGTTACCTGAAGTTCTAGGCTTGAACATCAACGGAGATTTACCTGATAATAAAATTGTCGAAATAGCTCTGAAGGCTGATGAAGCTAACGTCACTATTTGGATCGGTGAAAACGAGCTGTTTAAGGATCCGTTTTACGTTGCCGATCTGGTTGCAGATTTCGTTTCCGTTCCAATAGGTTTTGGTATAGTTTCTCCCTTAAGGCGTAGCTGTTCTGAGATAATTGAGAGCGTTCGAAATTTAATTAAGAAACATTCTAACGAGTTTTTGTTGGGTATCGCCCCGGGAAATTTTGAGGATCCAAAATCGGCATTTGAGATAACTCTTAAATGTTTGAGAAAGCTTAAAGATTACCTGGATATTCCGATATTTTGTGGTTGCTCTAGTCCAAAGATTACTAAGGAATCTTCGAAGATAGCAGATGGAATACTGTTCAACTACGGATATCCTGATTTTTTAAGATGGATCGTCAAGTTCGTGGAGAGAGATATAATTAGGGTCGCATTTGCTCCAGCTTTGATCTTGCCAAGCGAATTCGAGCAGGATCTACTTTTGGCTTGTGCCATAGTTTCCTGCAGTAGTAGAAGGTTCGTAAATGAGTTTGGATTTGACAGCATGTGTAACGATTTCACCAAGCTAAATTTTAAAAGGCTCATTTCGATAAGGCAAAATGGAGGAAATTTATTTGAGATCGATGAATTCAGGAAGATTTTGAAGTATAGAGAGGTACTGCTGGAGAAATTTAGCATAAGCGGAAACATCGAGAGTTTGAAAGATAGAATTAGGGCATTGCTACAGATATGTGATCACGTAGTTTTGGGTGACCCCTTCTTTAGAGATTATAAAGCTGTGAAGTTGTTGAAAGATTTAATAAAAATCAATCACCCCTCTGAATCTTTGCGTGTCCACCGATTATCGAACTGCTCAACTCAAGATTTCTAATCTCACAATCCTCATCGATTATGCTCCTCCAAACTCTCGCTCTTCTCAGTATAACTCTGTCGAATATCACGGAATCACTGACATCCGAACTCTCAATTACACAGTTCTTGCCTATGTAAGCGTAAGGGCCTACAATCGATCTTCCCCTAATTTTTACACCCTCCTCGATCACAACCGGCGGAATAACTTTCGAAGCCCTATCGATTTCAACGCTCTCCGCAATGAACTCATCCATGTAGAACTTGAATGCTTCTATATAGGAATCTGGATTACCTACATCGTACCAAATTCCGTTGTTAAACGGATAGCCGTAGACTTCAGTTCTCTCACATAGCCATCCCAAAAAGTCACCTAAGTTGTCGGACTTCTCGTTCGTCTTAACGTACTCCTGCAAAAGCTCCACAGCCTCATACGAAAGGGCGTATATTCCAATTCCAACCAGGGTTGATTTCGGCCTTTCCGGCTTTTCGTAAAATCTTACTACCCTCTCCCCATCCACATCCGCGACACCGTATCTCTTCGCCAGTTCATAATCACCGACATCGTACAAAGCAACCACTGGCATCTTCTTCTGCTTGTAGTACTCAACAAAACCACTCAAATCGAATGAGAACAGGTTATCCCCCGCAACAACCAAAAGTTCATCATCGAGAATCTTTGCAACTTCAGCCAAAGCCCTTACAGCACCTAACTTCTCCTCTTCTCTCGTAGTATGCTCTACTATCAATTCAACATCCTTATCCTCAGCCCAACGCCTAAAATCCTCCTCAAATCTCTTATTTGTAGAAACGTAAATTGGAACATCAAATTTGGATATTTTTTCGTAAATATGATCGATTATCTTCTTTTTACCAATTGGAAGAAGAGGCTTAGCCTTTGTCTTAGTTATGGGCCAAAGTCTTGTCGCGTAGCCGCCAGCCATTATCACTGCCTTCATAGAACGCTTTTAATGTATAGATTAAAAATAACTTTCGGTTGTCAATTGATGATGTCGGTCAGCTTAGGGCATTTCTTAAGACTACATCCAAAATCTCCGGCTTATCGATCGGGAAATTGTAGGTTTTGAAATCGTACTCCTCAATCTCACCAGATTTCTTAATCACCGTAATCTCAAGCTTTTGGAGGGGTAAAAACTTGCTAAGTTCTTCTTTGAGTTTCTTGTAATCTCCTACGATCGTTCTCATTCTTTTCCCAACCCTTATCTTTACCTTTCCCAAATGCTTGGGCTGGAGAAATTCACTAAACTGCTCAAGTTTATCCAAGCAGTCTTTTCTTATGTAGGTTTTACCCAAATGTGTGTAGATGTAAATTAGTTCACCCTCCTCTACAGATTTCTTCAATGCAAATCTAACCTCACTTTGAGTTCTACCGCTCATCTGCTGGATCCATTCCATAGGCATAGGAATACTTAATTCCTCCACTATCCTGTGCCTCCTCGATTTTTTCCATAGTTCCACCAAAACGTCCTTATCTACATTTATGTCAATTATCTTCTTTGCCTGATCGATTGAAGCAATTAGATCGTCTGTATCTATTGTATCGGGAGTTACAAGATAGACTACAAACTTAACAACCCTCCCAGCCTTTCTCATAATCCTACCATGTCTTTGAATGAATCTCAATGGGCTTGAGGTATTTGACCAGTTTATAAGCAGATCTGCAGTTGGTAGATCTACACCTTCCTCCCCGGCTGAGGTTGAAACTATCACATCCGCTTGCTTAGCTTCCTCAAGCATATCCTTCATCCTTTCCCTTTGCCTACCTATTATAAGTGAAATTCTATAGTCTGTTTCTTTGCTTAAGATTTCAACTAGTTTCTTTGCTATGATGACTCTCTCAACAAAAACTATAGCTTTGCTAAATCCCTCATAAAGTTCCAAAGCCCTGAAAAGGTACTTTAGTTTGTGAAGATCCCTGAGCTTAAGGACAACATCCCTTAAGTCATTTAGCAATTTCGAAAGCTTATTTTGCCTACTTAAGCTATCTTTCAAAGCTAAAGCCCCATCCTTAGCAAAGAACTTCAAAGCTGAGGTGTAGATCAACTTTTCACTTCCCCTAGCAGAGCTCCTTCTCCGATCGATCTCATCGTAGATCTCCATCTCCCTGCGGTTGAACCTCGTCTCAAAAACATCCGCTATCCATTCGGCGATGAACGGTTTAACGTCACTCGTAGTCCATTCCCTAATCTCTCCAATCAAACATTCGATCTCACTTCTCCTCCTCTTGGGAATGTAGGCCGACAAACCGAGTTTATAGTCGCATTCAAGTTCCTTTAAGACTTTGGCGTACGCATCATCGCCAACCGCATGGTGACATTCATCCACAACGATCGCATCGACCTTCACAAGCTCCAAATCACTGTAAACTGTTTCAGGCGTTGAGATTGCAACCTTTGCCCTTCTCCACATCTCTTCCCTTTTGTGTTTTGGATGAATCCCGTATATCACTTCAGAATCGATACCCAGATGTCTGTAAACCTTATGAGTCTGCTCAACTAGGATCCTCGTAGGTACCAAAACCAGGGCTTTCTTAATCAAACCTTTGCTAAAAAGATTTTTTAGAAAAAATGCACCTATTATAGTCTTTCCAGTTCCAGTCGGTAAAACCAAAACTGATCTCTTAAGCCTTAAAGCATGTTCAACAGCTTCCTTTTGATACGGCCTGAGCTCGATCATCTCTCGATTAGGGGAACGAGTTCCCTCGCAACCTTCGAATACAGCTGAACGCAGTCCCTATATTTCGTATCTGGAATTCCGGTGTAGATCAGGTGTATCTTTGTCGGCAGATCCTCATCGTATACCTCCTTAACTATAAACTCCGCAAGGGCTTTTGCTAAAGGCTCAAGCTTTGGATACCCCATACCCAACGGAACCCTCTTCTTTACTACAATTCCTCTGAGCTTTATACCTGTAATCTGCGAAAATCTTAGCGATAGGTAATCTGGACACAGGTTCAAAGCCTTCTTAAGCAGGTTCTTCCAGAAAGATTCGTCCGTCTCCTCTGAAGCTTTGTGGAACAGACCAGTCCTATAAACATTCATCTCCCTCATCCAGTCGTTTTCGAGTTGCAGCGATATTATAACTCTGTTTGAGTTTAATGCTTCCATTATCGACTTTATTTCATCAATTGAACCGAGTAGATACTTGGAGTAGGTGGTTTCGAGTGATATCTTGATCTTTTCGGTGTTATCCAAGATCATCTTTATCGTTTCAGTGGCCATCTCTATTGTTTTATCCAAATCTTCAAGCTTACCTCCCAAGTGCAGATTAAATACTTCAGCTCCAGCCATTTCAGCCTTCTTTGCAGCTGCTATCAGTCCCTTTCTCGCCCTCTCAAGGTTCTCAGCGTTATCGGAAACCGTGCTGTAATATGGAGAATGAGCGGTTATAGTGCTGAAGGCCTTTGCCAGTTCTCCATACTCTTTAAAGTACTCATCGATATATCTTCTTCTCGTAAAATCGTACGGTGGGATCTCCGTAAGCCTCATTCCCAAAAGCTCTGCAATGTGTAACTTCCACTTACCGTTGTACGTTCCCCAGTCGAATAGAGCCATGTAAAAATATTATATTCCAAATTATAAAAACTTTGGCACTACTTTTATATACTAGCAACGGCAAGTCGATATTTGCAATGAGAAGATGTCCCGTGTGCGGGAAGGCCATCGACGGAAACTTGGAGATGTGCCCCGAATGTTATGCGGAAAGGAGGGAGATATTCTGGTTAGATGATATCATCGAACTCATCAAATGTCCAAGATGTGAGTTCTTTAAGATTAAAGGAAGGTGGAGAGAAATTTCATTTGAAAAAGCCTTGATCGAAACAGTTCAAGCTTCACTTAGGGTTCATCCAGAATTCGAGGTGGATGATGTTTTAATTAATCCACTTGCAAGAGGAGAAGTCGGTAAATATGTTGTAAGACTCGAAGGCCTGCTTGATGGAGAATTCGTCAGTGTTGAGAAAGTTGTGGAGGTTAGGGTCAGAAGAGAGATCTGCAAGAGATGTAGCAGAGAGGCTGGCGGCTATTATGAATCGATAGTTCAGATTAGGGCAGATGGCAGGAATGTCAGTGACGATGAGTTGGAGGTGGTCAGAAGAATAATCGACAGGGTTCTTGAAAAGGAGAGAGAGAACCAGAAGGCATTCATAAGTAAGATCGTCGAGAGAAGGGAAGGTATAGATTATTACTTTGGCGACAGAAACATCGGCAGAAAGATCTCAAGACTCATAGCGGATGAGCTTGGTGGTAAGATCATCGAGAGCAAAAAGATACATACTAGGAAGGACGGGCAGGATGTTTACAGATTTACGTATGCAGTTAGATTGCCCGCCTATAGAAAGGGAGATGTCGTTGAAGAGAATGGTAAGATCTGCGTTGTAACGAGTCAAAAGCTTGGCAAGGCTATTTCTTTGGAAAGTGGAGAAACGATCAATCTGAGAAATCCGAAGGTTATAGCGAGAAGGAAGGAGATCAAGGAGAGTGTGGTGATTAACTGTGATGAGTTCGTCGTAGAAGTTTTACATCCAATCACGCAACAGGTAGTTCAGGCTAAGAAGCCGAACGTCGATCTCAAGCCTGGAGATACGGTATTCGTTGTTGAACATAACGATGCCATATACGTTATCCCGAAGGAGTTGATCTAAAACCTTTAATTTTTATGTCATGAATATACAATTCGATGCATAAACTGAAATATAAACATCTATCCCTTATCGTAGATTTCGCCGGAGGTTTAATTCCAATTTTGATCATAGTTCAAGAGAGTACGAGACCGTACTCATACATGTCATTGGTGGATGTACTACTGTATTCTCTACCATTTATTATATATTTAATTTTATCATTAATTTTAGTAAAATTATGTTTTGATGAAAAAACTAAGTTTAAAGCATCAACGTTCGGTTCTGTGATTTTCACGAATTATATTGGATTGTACCCATTTGCTATAGCAGAATACTTTAGCTTCGATAATCTAAAAATAATTCTAAGCGTAACCCCTTTCGAATTAATAATATTTTTACTGTATATTTTAATTCCAATTATAGTAATCACAGAATTTTTCAAGAAAATATTGAGAAAACGTGCGGATCTTGAGTGGATATTCATAGTCTTTTATATGTCTGCTCTTTTGGCCGTTCCATTCTTTCCAGGAGGTTACAGCGGGGTTCACTCAGCGGCATGGGGTTATCTCTTAATTCTTGCTTTTGGTTATCCCCTACTCATGGTATACTTCTCCACCCTATATGCGATAAAGGTTGCAGTTGGGAAAATCCTTCGAATAAAAATTTAAAAGTATTGTCAGCCAAGTGATTACGATCCATGAAAGCCGTCAGAGTTCCAAAGATTGATGCCGAGAAGGTAAGGAAACTTGCAGAAAGGATCGGAGCCAAGGACAAAAGTAGGCTGATCGTAGCTAAAGGAGACTATGTGGAAATTCCAATTTACGATGGTTACGAAGAATACTTCAAGGATTATGAGATAATCGAGCAGGAAAACCCAGTATTTGCAAAGAAAACCGATCTTTATGAAATTCTGAAGGAGAAGATTCCCAAAGAGTTTTGGGATTTTATTCCGAGAAGATACAAAATCATAGGGGACATAATTTTGATCAAGATTCCCGATGAACTTGACAAATTTAAGCATCTCATTGGACAAGAACTGCTAAAGCTATATCCCCGTTGTAAAGCCGTTTGGAGAGATAAAGGTAAGGAGGGCATGCTCAGAAAGCCAAACGTAGAGCTCATAGCTGGGCAAGGTAGTGTCACTATTCATAAAGAAAACGGCTGCCTATTCAAGTTGGATGTAACCAAAGTTATGTTCAGCGTTGGAAATCAGGGAGAAAGGATGAGAATGGCAAAGATTGTGCAGGAAGGGGAGATAGTAGTTGATATGTTCGCTGGCATAGGTTACTTCTCTATCCCCATTGCCGTTCATTCAAAGCCGAAGCGGGTTTACTCAATTGAGATAAACCCAGATTCCTACGAATTCTTGCTTGAAAACATCAAGCTAAACGATGTGAACTGTATAGTTCCGATTTTGGGTGATTCTATGCATGTCACTCCAGAAGGTATAGCCGATAGGGTTATAATGGGTCACATATTCTGCCATGAATTTCTGCCAGTGGCGATAAAGGCCCTGAAAGAGGATGGTGGAATTATACATTACCATGAGTCCGTTCCAGAGGCTATCTTAAACAGACCTATCGAAAGGATAAAGAGGGCTTGCGAGAAACTTGGAAAGAGGGTTGAGATTTTAAACTTCAGAAAGGTTAAAAATTACTCTCCAGGTGTTTTGCACATGGTTGTGGATGCTTATGTGAAATAACCAACTATATTAGCCTTCCATATCTATCGATCTCACCGTTCTTGATCCTTGTCGAAGATATGGGTCTACCATCTTCAGCCAAAACGAAATCAACCTTCACTATTTTTATCGGTTTCTTTCCAAGTTCCTTTCTCTTTTCATTGATTTTTAAAGCGACATCGTACGTTTCTGGAGAAACAACCAAATACTCAAAGTCTATTTCTAGGGTCTTGCCGTAGGGGTCGCATATCTTCACGATTTCTGGTTCGAAACCGTATTTTCGCTTGATATACTGTCTGACATTTTTAGCTCTAATTTTGAAGGGTAAAACTGATCTAAACCTTTTACGAGCCATTTCATCACTTGTAATTCCGATCATAACGCTCCTACCACCCAACTTAATCGCAACGTCTATCAACTTCTTATGCCCCTCATGCAGAGGCTCAAATGTTCCACCCAACGCAACCTTTGGTTGGTCTTTCATTTCACACCTTGCCAGATGAAAGGATAGATAACACTTTCTTGACCTCAATTAAGGCTAAATGCCAGAAGATGTTATTCAGGTAAAGATGAGAATTACAAAACGTATCAGTTGGATTTAACCTTCACCAAATCTTGGGATTATCTCCTTACCAACCAATCTTATAGCTTTCGTCTTATCCCTTCCTATTGGACTTCCAACGATCAGCTGCGTGATTCCAAGCTTTTTCAACTCTTCAATTCTCTCAATAACTTCATCCGGTGTACCACTTATTGAGAACGCATCGACCATTTCATCTGTAACGACATCCTCCAATTCCTTCCAATTCCCCTTTGCAAAAGCATCTCTTAATGTAATTCTTACATTATTTACAGATCTATCATCTATACCATGTCTATCCAGAATTTCGTTCGGACAACTTGCAACTATAAAGGCTACAACGGACTTCACACTTTGAATAGCTCTATCTCTATCCTTATCGATGCTAAAAGCTGAGCATACCGCAATATCGAATCCCTTTCTCATATCTATATTCCGTAAAGCCAATTCAACATCCTTGGGATGGGATGCATTTATTATCACCCCATCACCGATTTCCGAAGCCAATTTAAGCATCTTTGGTCCTTGAGCACCTATATAAATTGGAATACCATTTCCGGGATTAAAAGTCAACTTTGCCCCGCTAAACTTGAATAGCTCTCCATCAAATTCTACAGATTCACCATTTAAGAGTTTTCTTATGACCTGAACGGCCTCCTTTACACCCGTTAACGGTTTTTTTCTTTCTATTCCAATTTTCTCCAATGTAAATTTATCCCCGGCCCCTATTCCCAAAACAGTTCTACCATTACTTATTTCGTTGATCGTAGCTATCGCGGATGCTATTACAGCAGGATTCATATGAAAAGGATTTGTGACCCCTGTCCCGATCTTAACCTTCTGCGTGATTTTTGCAAGGACTGAAAGAATAACAAAGGCATTTCTGTTGTTGTAGTGATCGGTAACCCAGACGTATCTAAAACCGTTATCCTCTGCAAGTTTAGCGTAATACTCGATCTCATAAAATTTCACATTCGGTGTCAACTCTATGCCAAACTCCATGCTACACATTATCAATAACGATTTTTAAAGATAATTGTTTGACCAAACATTTTTGAACATCCGATCAACTTGTATTATGAGGTTCCGTTTTATTGATCACACGGCGGATATAGCTTTTGAAGCTTACGGTTCAAATTTAAAGGAGCTGATTGAGAACGCCACGCTTGCATTTTACGAAGCCTTTGTAGATCTCTCGAAGCTGGAAGATGACATTGAAAGATCATTGGAGATCGAGGCAGATTCTCCAGACTATCTACTCTTTAACTGGCTAAACGAGCTATTGTTTATGTTTGAAACCGATTTCTTCGCTGGCAAAGATGTCAACGTTGAAGTAACTGAAAACGAAGGCTTAAGGGCTAAAGGAATTATTAGGGGAGGAAAGATAAATCCAGAGATAGTTAAACCTGACCGGAAAGCCATAACGTTCCACAAATTTAAAGTTGAAAAGAGAGATGG
>CAZBFC010000038.1:0-2898 GCA_964491095.1 uncultured archaeon
AAACCACCATCTAGCAGAACTCCCTTCTCAATTAGCTCTTCCCAAGAATCTTCGGAAACGCTCTTAACGAAACATCTGATCGTCAATCTATCGTAGAACGCCATGTCCTCTATGTCCGTGCTTATCTCGTTGCTTGCGGTGTACAGCGCTAACATCGGAAGCTGGATGTAAACTCCATCGCTGAATATTCTCTTATTGAGAATTATGTCGAGCAATATGTTTCTGATAGCAGAGGAAGCTTTGAAAATTTCGTCCAGAAATACTATCTCAGCCTGCGGAAGCTTACCTTCGGTTCTTCGAATGTATTTGCCCTCTCTCAGTGCGTTGATATCGAGGGTTCCGAGAAGTTCATCAGGTTCTGTAAAACGGGTTAGAAGATAGTAGAAGTATCTGGCATCGATCATCTTAGCTAACCTTTCAATTAAAGCTGTCTTGGCTGTTCCAACTTCTCCAACCAATATCACAGGCTCACCGGAGAGTAAGCCTGACAATACTGCCGTTATTTCAGCTTCTCTTTGCACGAACGTTTCAGCTAACTCGTACTTGAGCTCTGCGAGCTTATCTGCGAGCATCTCATCATAAGTCTATGCAACATATCTTAACATTTTTGTTCAATCGAAGGTTAACTGGATAGTTGGAAATCCGTATTAAACTTGAATCTGGCCAGTTGTAACTGGGTAAAGGATTGCTAAGGTGTAGGCACTGCTATGCAGGAGTGTGATATCTGATTTGTTAGAGATCCTGCATATCTGCCATCCATAACGCTTGTACTGAAATTCCATAATCCAATTCTATTGATTCTGGCAAACTTCTCAAGTTCTAGGTACTCCTCCTTTTTCTTGAACTTACCTTCAACGTAAACCCTTGCCAATCCCTTCTCAATCAGTAGAGCGTTGAAGTCTGTTCCATTCACATAGATGTAGGCTAGAAGTCTACCGTATCTATCTCTAACCCCAGCATTATCGTCGAATTCAAGTTCGACAATTTTACCCTCAAGATACCTTTTGGTGAACTCCTTAGCCTTCAGACCCCATTTAGCTAAATACGTTAGATTCGTGATCGCATCGTATTCAAAAGGTTTATTTCTCTGTGCTTTGGTTTCTGGGCAGTCTACGCCTAGAAGTCTGACCTTCTCAAGCTTACCATCGATTTTAACTACGATGGTATCTCCATCTATAACCCTAACGACCTTGGCTTCAATTTTGTTATGCTGAACGCATAAAATTAGAACTATCGCGATCGTTACAATCAAAAACTTTCTCATGATCTCTTCCCCTTTAGAACTGGTATTAGATCGTGTCTCTTATGCTTTATGAATATTCTTTTTAAGCCTTCCTTTAAGTTATCCACTTCACCCTTTTTGGCAGAGATCGGATATATTACATGTTTCCATAAAAACCAGGGGGGATGCATTCCCAACTTCTCAACGATTCCGTTTAGTGTTTCATCCGGATTTTCAACCTTGTCCATCTTGTTTGCAGCCACGAGCACGTCGAACCCGAACTCATTCAAAAATTCGAACATCTCTATATCCACGGGAATAAGTCCCCTTTTCTCCCATCTCTCAACAACATCCAAAAAAGACTTGGCATCGATTACTTGGACTGCAACCATTATCCTGTCGGCATTTTCCTCGATATAACGGACTATAAAATCCTTGATTCTTTCATTGAATTCCCTACTTACCCCGGCAATATATCCAAAGCCGGGAAGGTCCGTAATCAGTAGATCCTTAAACTTGATCTGATTTGGTTTGATCGTTGTTCCGGGTCTCTTTCCCTTTCTAACCTTCACACCAAAAAGCTGAGAAAAGAGGGTAGATTTGCCAACGTTCGATCTTCCAACGAATATGATTTCAGGCATGCTATGGCCATAATCCGTAATATGCGTTTAGTATTATCACTATGAAACCCGTTACTAGGCCAAAAGCAACAACACTCTTTGGGCTGATTCTTATTTGAGCCTTTTCCTCCTCGAAGTATCTCATTATTCCAGCTGAAGACATCAGCGGTGGAGTTCTTACCTTCTCCTTCTTTGCCATGACATCTGTTATCTATGTGGATGTATTTAATACCTACGATTTCAAATTGTAAACCAAAAGACTTAAGCTTGCATGCATTATACACTATAGAATATACCTTTGAAATCCGATTATAGGGGGTATTAAGATTGCCCGAAATAATCTTAACCGCTCCAGCTACCGAGATGAGTGATCATCATGGAAAAGAGTTTCTCGGATTTGGAACATGTTCTCCTCCCACCGTAGTCCCATCATGGTTTATAAAGGCATTCTTTTATCCTAAGATCAAATGTAAGAATGGTGTTGTTACTCAAGCTCCATACGGATTGAGAAAGATTGAATCGATACTTATAGATGAGGGATTCGATGTGGTCACAGTTCACCCTTACGATATCGGGAAGTATATCGAAAAGGCCAAGGTTGTTGGCATATCGGTTATGGATCCCCTAGGATTTGGGCCAGTAAGCGTAACGTTCACGACTCTGCTCGGTGGTGAGCCTTCGACGAAAATAGAGTTTGTAGACCTTATGAGAAGAATTATGCCGTACAGGAACAGGATTAAGGTTATAGTTGGTGGCGCGGGGGCATGGCAGTTCGAATGGGATAACTACTGGAAAAATCAGATAGACTGCATAATAATAGGTGAGGGGGAGGAGGTGGTTGCTGAGATATTTAGAAAGGCTCTAAAGGGTGAGAGGTTGCCGAAAGTTGTTAAAACAAAGCCCGTTGACATTAGCAATATACCTTTAATTAAGAATCCTTCGGTGAACGGTTTAATAGAGGTTTCGAGGGGTTGTGGGAGGGGTTGCAAGTTCTGCAGTGAGACTTTGTAGAAGAGGGGAGATATACTTCTCGAAAGAATTGTTGAAGAAGCTAGA
>CAZBFC010000039.1:0-10728 GCA_964491095.1 uncultured archaeon
TTCGGAGCTTCGATATCCACGTTGCTACCCAGATCTATGGGATGATCTGGGCCAAACTTTTCGATTAGGTAGTGAACCAGATGTCTCGCGTGAGCTGTGTGTGCTGAGGCTCCTATCAGACAAGCTAAAACCACCAATCTTGCCTTGTGAGTTTTCAGATCTATACCACAGGCTCCCTCCTTGTTGTGCGAGAGTTCGCATGGACCCATCGTACAAAGGTTGCAAAAATCTTGCATCGGAGCGTAAAACGGCTCGTACCTCTCAAGGAGCTTTCTATCCCAATGCCTCAAGTCTAAGATGTGCGGTTTGGGGGTAGGACCGAGAGGTTCCCATTCATCCTCCTCGATTACCTTCCCAATTCGGATCGTAACGTTCCTCAAATCGTCGATGATGAATAATCCTTCCCTCAGATCCATACTATCCCCGCCCCGAATCTAACATTATAGATTATATACTTTTTCCTTTTAGTGTATTTAGTCATGTTTGATCATTAGCTATATTGTATTATCGATTAATTAATTCTTAACACTAAATAATAATATGATCAATAGATGTGTTATTTGTTGACAAACTCGATCATATCTTCTGGCCTCGTTACGTCTCCATCTGCAGGCTCTATCAAAACACTATCTGAAGATAGGTAACTAGTGTACAAGCTCTTTGGCATTAAAGCGCCATCTCTCGGTGCAATTTCGGAAATCTTTAGCCTAACGTTTATCGATCTCCCGTTTGCTGAAACTTTTACGATCTGTCCATCTTTAAAGCCGAAGATCTTTGCAGTTTCTGGATGGATGATTATCACAGCCGATCTATCAATGAAATCATCGCAGAACTTATCTCTCCTCGCAACCTCAACTTGAAATCCATCTCTAAACGTTACAAGCTTAAGTTCTACCTTCTTCAAAAACTTTGCGAATCTGAGCATTACAATCCCCTCTGTATCCTCTTCAGAATCTTTACATCGTCAAATTCCGACTTAAACATCGGCTTTAATTCAACGCTCACACCATCACTTCTAACCATCGTTCCACCGCATTCAACGCCGGATATGGCTGAAGGTATGACTACATCTGCAATTTTCGATGTAAAACTCTGCTTAGGATCGATTACGATGGTATTCACCTTAACTAGTTTCCTTGCTACATCGAACGACATAGAGTTTAGAGGATCATCCGCAACTATCAGCACTGTATCTACATCCCCATTCATCAGAGCATCCTCAAAGCTCACTACCGAATCGTTACCAAAGCAATATGAATCTGCTCTTCCAGTTCTTTCAAACATGATTTTGAAGAATCCCATCGAGTTTGTATGGTAATCCGCCGGTATAAAGTATCCAAACTTCTTCACAAATTCTACAAAATCGTTGAGATTTTTTAGACCCCTTACAAGCCCTTCACCACCGAAAACGACGTTAAATTCAGATTTTTTTACCTCCTTAACGATCCTAAGAACATCTCTGCTTGCTACCCCACCGTTCAGAGCGCTTATAAACTCTCTTACGAGCTTCTGATCGTCGTTAGTTTCGATGAATACGGCATTCTTCTTAGCGAGCATAGCCGTATGACTTCTCCTTACATCCACAACAACCAAAAATCTGTCCTCCTCATATCCCCTCTGCCTCTTCTTTCCTCTCGGGTAGTACGTGTACCTCGACATGTGTCTCGGCATTGAATTGTGGACGTCGCACCCCCAATAAACGATCACGTAAGCGTAGTCCTTTACGTTCTCAAGTGTCGTTGTTGGAATCTCATTCTTCAGTATCAATTCGACCAACCTTCCAAACTTTGAACCGTTGTCTATCAAAGCTCCGATCTTCTCCGCCAGATCAATCGCAATCCCTTGAGCCTCAAGGGTGGTGTTGTCCAAGCCGTAGATCGCTACTTTTCTCGAACCTTTCAAAAGTTCTATCGCCTTCTCTATCGCATCATCGATGTCTGTCGGTTTACCGTTAACCATCGGCTCCGCTCTCGAAACATTGTAATTTAGGAAGATGCTGGCACCTATCCTGCAAGCATGTTTGACTTTAACGACTCTTTCACCATCCAATTCCACTTCCACATCGTCACACAGACATGAGCAACCTGCACAAACCACCATCACAATTCCTCCAAAAACGCTATCGCTGAGGTAGGACAGTTCTCCCTACAGGCGACACAGATCGTCTTATCCTTATACCTTCTACACAGCTCAACGTTTACGACCTTAACAACACCATTCTCAACGATGAGTATCGGCTTTTCAAGCCTGACACCAATTCCTGAACCAGCCCCCTCAGGATCCTCATAAACGTGAACTGGGCAAACCACAACACAGTTACCGCAACCGATGCAAAGATCCTCGTTAACTACCAAACCAGTTTCGGTTGCCTTCTCAACGACCTTAAGCATCTCTTCGATCTTCTTTCTCTGTTCCTCAAATTCTGGACTAAAAAGCGGCTTGCAATCTTCCAATTTCTTCTCTCTGGTTATCAACTTAAACGCAAAGCTCATGCACGTCTGCTCACCGCAGAGCTTGCAGTTTGTCTTTGGAAGTAGTTTGTATATATCCATGGGCGAAGGCATGCTGGAAATTTCTATCGAACAATAATTAAAGATTGACGATGATGTAGACTACTCCAAATAATACAGCTAAATTAATAAAAAAATTTAAAATTATCGAGCATCGAAATAGCTAACCTCTACAACGTCGGCTTCCGTTGTATCGAGAATCCCAGCACTGTAAACTCTAACGATCCTACCCATCCCCTTTATATCCAGCTTAAGTCTAACCACAGTCATCTCACTTTCCTGGATCATGCTTTCAGATGCGAAGACCAATGAATGTGAAATTACCTCCTTACTCACAACCTCAGCAATTATTCCCGTTGTACCCTTATCGATATCGTAAAGTTTTGAAGGAGTAAGGAAAACCTTGCTACCCGTTTCAGCCTTTAAAGCCGTCGCAACGTTGTGGGCACTTCTAAGTTCAATCGTCCTTGCAAGTCTTCTCATCAAATCCTCAAGCGTTCTTCTCGAAACACCGGTTATAACCAAACATCTCATAGCTATCACCCATACATCGGCAACTCCTCTCTTCTCATAGCCCTCTCCTCATGCATCCTTGCCTGCTCGGCAAGTTTCTGCATCTGAGCCTCTATCATTTCAGCCTCTTTAATCAACTTCTCAACGCTGATGTTCCAATTAAACATTTTGTTCAAGACGTTTATAACTTCCGCGGCTGCTCTCGGATCGGGATTGAATCCCAGCGTTTCTCCAAGCAAAGCTAAACCAGGGAACTTCCTCGCAACGCATTCGTTCAAAATCGAACCAGCTATACCGGAAATAGTTCCACTTCTGAATATCTCAACGTAATCCTTTATCTCATCGAGTAACTCCTTAGTTGTTGCGGCTCCAAATACCCTCTTCTTATCCTCAAAAGTTGCAACTCCGGCTAAGGAAAAGATCCTCCTCGCATTGATCTCGATAGCCCACTCAACTATCCTCTGACTCATCTCATAAGTTGCATACGGCAAAATCGGAACGTCTGAATGGATCAAAACGAATCCAAGCTCCACAGACTGGTAAATCCTTATTGGGGGAAGGATGATACCATCCATAAGCGAAGCTATTGGAGGAAGGCTTTTGGATTCGATTACACCGATCTGCTCTAGGTTTAATTCGGATATGAAGTGGGATGTCGCAATGGTTCCGACGAGTCCAATTCCAGGGAAGCTTGTAAGGACGATCGGATTTCTAACGTCTATGCTATCGACGATTATCCTCGTTTCGAAATCTTCCATGATTGTAGATTGATAAAAGCTTATTTATCCTTTTCCATAGCTTAAGGCATGAGAGAGTACAAGTTTAAGAGAGGTTTTAAGCCAACTCAGGAGAGACTGGAGGAGCTGATAGTCAAGCATTTCGGAGAATTCAGAAAGGAAGGTGACGTTTACATAGTCAAATTCGGCGCCATTGAGGAGCTTAGGCTTTGGCTTAAAGATAAGAAGCTGTATGCAGAATCCAAGACTAACCCAAACGTGCCAGAGGATGTGGCAGTTAAAACCATAAAGACCTACAATAAATTCCTGGAAGAGCTAACCGGCTACACTGCAAAGGAGAGGCAGAAGATGCTGAAGAAAGAGGTGGAAGGTGGTTAACCGATTCTCAAATCTTTGACGTAAACTCCCTCACCATCTTCAACGTATCCAACTATCCTCCCATCCACGATGCCCGATTTCTCAAGCTTCTTTGCCTCCTCTCTCGGCATGACTATGGCAAAGCCCATCCCCATGTTGAACGTTCGGTACATCTCATCCTCATCGACGTTTCCAAGCTCCTGAATGAATCTGAATATCTTCTGAGGAGGAAGAGGATCATCGATCACGAACTTAACTCTCTTAAGTCTCTTGAGATTCAGTAATCCTCCGCCAGTTATGTGCGCCAAACCGTGAACGTCGAATTTCCTTATAACTTCCAAAACTTCGATGTATATCCTTGTGGGTGTAAGCAGTTCTTCGCCAATCGTTTTTCCATCTTCGAATTCATCGTGATAGCTGTAGCCAGCATTCTCGATAACCTTCCTCGCAAGCGTTAAGCCGTTGCTGTGGATTCCACTGCTCGGAATTCCGAATATAACATCTCCTGGCTCGATCTTTTCGCCAGTAATTATCCTATTTTTATCTACTACACCGATGGCCGTTCCCACCAGATCCCAGCCTTTGATCAAATCCGGTAGTGTAGCTGTTTCACCTCCAACCAACGTTATGTTTGCGATCTCACAGCCCTTCTCCAAGCCCTTAGCTATCTCAGCCATGATCTTTTCATCCGGCTTAAACGTCGCTATATAATCGACCATAGCTATCGGCTCCGCTCCGATCGCAATCAGATCGTTCACGTTCATAGCAACACAGTCTATACCTATCGTATCGAATTTTCCAAGCTTTTCCGCAATGATTATCTTTGTTCCGACTCCATCTGTCGTTATCGCAACTCCAAAGTCGCCGAAGTCCAAAACGCTTGCATAATGTCCCATCAGAATCGGCCTACCAAAACCACTTCTTACATGCTTTATCTGACTTACAAGAGCTTTTACTGCCCTCTCCTCCTGAAATATATCAACTCCAGCCTTAGCATAGCTGAACTTCTCCATGATTAAAAATCTGCTTCAGATTAATTAACTATCTCCTTATCAGCGAGAAGTACAGATCCTCAAGTCTCGTAGCTTCGACCTCAATTCTAACTATCTTGCCTTTTGAAGCGATCTCCTTCAGAAATTCGTTCAGTTCCTCTATATCGTTAGTTTTAAACGTATTTTCAACACCATCAAGCCTATAGTGCAACACGTAATTTTGCATTCCCCTAAGCTCTTCCAAATCTCCGTAGTATAAAATCCTTCCCTCCTTCATTATCGCGATCTTATCGCATACGAATTCAACGTAATAGAGATTGTGGGCTGAGAATAGAATTGCCTTATTCTCCAGATCTTTCATGAACTCCGCTATAAACAGCGATGTTGAAGGATCCAAACCGCCAATGGGCTCATCGTAGATCAAATAATCTGGATCGTGGATCAGAGATCTTGCAATTGATAGTTTTCTTCTCATACCCTTTGAGAATTCGGAAATATTCTTATTTGGAATATTAAGAGCTTTCATCAACTCTTCGGCTTTTTTTCTAGCTTTTTCTGAATGGATTCCATAGAGAGAAGCAAAGAACATGAGATAATCGAACGCATTCATATCCTCATACAGGGAATCGACCTCAGGGACATAGCCGATGTTCTTTTTCAGCTTACTCTTACGCTTAAAGAAGTCCAAACCATCGTATTCCACTTTCCCAGAGGTTGGCCTAAGTAATCCGACCAATATCTTTATTGTAGTGGATTTCCCAGCTCCGTTCTCCCCAATGAGTCCTAAAATTTCACCCCTCCTAATTTCGAAACTTATCCCCTTCAAAGCCAAAAAATCCCCATACATCTTAACCAGATTTTCAACTTTAAGCATCATAGATCGTTAGACCAAACAATATATATCGCTTATTCCATACTCATGATAATGTTTAGGATAGCATTGCTTGAAGTTAAAGCCAGAAAGAGATGGAGCAAGAGATTCATGCTCATACTAACTATACTATCCATAGTTACAATAGCCATCGTAGTTCATTCGATTTTAAGCGGGATAAAGGTCGATTACGGTATATACTCATCGAACGTAGAACTCGATTCACCTCTCTTTGTGAAATCTGAAAGTCCAGATATAGCCATTCACAATGATGGTATCGTAGTCAGAGGAGATATGAAATCCCTTTCGGCATTCGATGAATTTAGAAATTACATCCGAAATGTCTACAATCAGTGGATTTACTATAAGTTTGGTAGTTCTGCGTTTCCAGTTTTAATCAGAGTTGTTAGAGTCCCAACGAAGGTCGAATTTAGGCAGATCACAATTAAGGACGTTAAAAGGATCGTTGAAATTGCAAAAAAAGAAGAGCATATTGAAGAAATTGGGCCCAAGAAAATCACATCCAAAGAAAACGTTGAAATTGTGAAGAAAAAGATTGAAAATAAGATAACTAAAACCGGAAAGCTAGAATTTTTAACTCCCGATGAGTTAAGACCACCAAGTCTTCTGAACAAACTTATATACGCGTTTAGCTTCATAATTCCAATTTACTTTGTAATTCAGGTTTACTCTTCCTCAACAATCGAAGATAAGATAAAAAAGAGATTTGAGCTTCTATTCGTTGCAGAGGATGAATGGAAAATTTTGTTTGGAAAGATGGTACCATATCTGATCTTATCGGTCGCTTTAGGATTTGCGACGATGATTGCGCTAGGTAAAAATGTTACTGGAATTATATTTTTAATTCCAATAATTTTATTTCTACTTTCCCTAAGCAAGTTCACAGCCATGATTTCGAGGAGCTACAGAGAGATGACTTTTCTAACTATAATACTTTCAATATTTATAACTGTCTATCTATTCATTCCAGCAATATTCACAGCCATTCCGATGAGTAAGATCTCACCCATAACTTTACTTTTAACATTTTTTGAGGAAGGAAAAATCGATTTCAGAGACTATGCTGTTTCAACTATTCAGTTCTACGTAATGTCCATTGTACTGCTTACACTCTCACTAAACTCACTGGAGATCATGCATTCACAGGCAAATCCGATTGAAAAAGTTATGACTATCACCATGGATATCGTTAAAAGTTATTGGATCGTGTTCCTAGCATCAATACTTTCAATCCCATTCGTATTCGTCATAGAGTTCTTTACTCTCTCAATTATATTTATGACCAAATATGCATTCGCAGTAGTGATCCTACTCATAGCCGTGATAGAAGAATTCTTCAAGGGTTTATTCATATATTCAGCCTTTAAGAATGGACTAAACCCGTATCCATCTGCAATCTTATCTGCTTCTGGATTCCTAATCGGAGAAAAAGCTCTTCTATTTACCTTCATACCCGTAAGGTTTATCGAATTCCTACCGATCCCGCTAATCGCTCATGTATTATCGGCTCTGATATTCGTTCTTGTTATGAGGTTCGGATTTAAGCGTGCTTTAATCACCTCAGCCACGTTTCATGCGATCTACGATGGGGTGATACTGTGGAATTTCTCAGGATCGCTTTAAAGGACTTAAGAAGCATTAAGAGAGAGAAAACAATTCTGATAGTTATATGCTTACTCTTCTTTGTAGCTTCATTCTCATCGTTGGTTGTTATCGGTTTAACTTTACTCTACTCACCCATGGGGTATTCCGAAGCGAAGGTTGGATTGGTCGGTGATGCACCGATATTCTCGTCGGTAGTCCATCCAATCCACTACAGTTCAATCGAATTGGCTTTGAAGGATTTGATAGATGGTAAAATAGATGCCGTGGTCGTTTTTAACGAAAACATAAGTGGAACAAACTACATTACGGTATACCTTCCAAGGGAAGATATAAAGGCTATAAAGGCAACGTTGTATCTAAGAAAGAAACTTATGGAATATCAGGATGCTTTAAGAAAACTTAGAGGCATACCAACACTGAACTTGAAGGTATACGAAGATGGCAAGGAGATCGAAGTTCCAGAAGGATACTCCCTCCACTTTAGATTCATCTACGTGATGTTGATACCTTTACTTACAATAACAACTGCAATAGTGGTATCAGCGTTTCTAATCGATTCGATATGTGAGGAGGTAGAAACAAAGACCCTGGATGTCCTGCTCTCAGCTGTAGAGCTTGATGATGTCATAGCTGGAAAGGTTCTCGCAACTCTACTCTTATCCATAGCTTTAACTGTATTCTGGATAATTATGCTGATGCTGAATAGAATTGTAATTTACAATCCAGCTCTGGTTTTTCTAATAGCGATATCAGTATCTCTAATGATGAGTGCAATATCTTTAACAGTTTCAGCTTTCATGCTTAACAGAGAAAGATCGCAGCTTGTATTTTCAATTGTAGTAATTTCAATAATAATGCTGATGTTCTCAACCTCCAGCTCTCCAATCGCTTTACTTGTGAGAGTTGCTGCAAACTCACGTTATACTCCAATCGAGGTCGTTGCATGCTTTGGATTTTCGATGCAGATTTTGATACTATCGTTGTTCATAGCCAAAAAACGCTTAAACAAATCGATAGGATTAGGTTTATGAAGGTCGTAATAATAATGGGGTCAAAGTCTGATTTTGATTTTGCAAAAAAGGTCGCGGAGAACTTGGAAAAGTTTGGAATAGAGTACGAGATGAGAGTTGCTTCAGCCCACAAGACACCAGAGAAATTGCTTAAGATCTTAAAGGAATATGATAGGGTTATATTCATAACCATAGCTGGCAGAAGTAACGCGTTGAGCGGTTTTGTAGATGCGAACACTCCAAATCCCGTTATAGCATGTCCTCCTTATAGCGACAAATTCGGGGGAGCAGACATATTCTCCTCGCTCAGGATGCCTTCTGGTGTGGCTCCAATGGTAATTTTGGAACCTGAAAACTGTGCTTTGGCTGTTGCGAAGATAGTAGCCCTGTACGATGAAGATGTAAGAAGAAAGGTAGAAGAATATCAAAAACGCAAAAAAGAGGAGGTAGAAAGAGCAGATGAAGAGCTGAGAGCTAAGTGACTATCTCGCTTAGTCTTCCAAGTTCCAAAGCTTTTTTAATTTCCATCATTGTCAGATCGAGCGGATCCTCAATCCTAACACCATGCTTAAGTGTCAGATTCCTCATCTCCGGTGATGTGGGCCCGATGCAGGGATCTCCTGGAACTCTCATCGAAACGTCGAAAACTACGAACTCAAGTTTCGTATCGTCTTCAGGAGAATACGCAACAGCACCCTGCAAGCCAAATAGTCCTATCATCCCCGGAGGATACTCCTTCTCACAAACTCTGAGAAATCTCTCAGCAGCTTCGTAAACCATATCCTGCTTACTCTCCCTCATCGTAACTCCGAAGTGTCCGATCTCCTCATTCTTAACCGGCACGTCGATCTTGAGTTGATCCTTAGCTGGCAAGTTGAGAAATCCCTGCAGATTAACCTGTCTTCTATCGCTGAATCCAACAAAGTCGAAGTCGCCAAATATATCCTTCAAAGCATAGCTGTGAAAGTTTGCGTTGAATCTTGCACCCAAAACGTATTCTTCAATTCTTGCCTTCTTTAAGCCTTCCTCATCGATCACTCCTGCCTTAATCAGCTCCTCAGCCTGCCTGTAGTAGTCTTCTGGCGATTTAGCGTAGAAGAATGCTCTTTCAAGCGGATTCTTAGCCTGCTGAACCTTAACAACAACAAGCCTGTCTATCTCTTCTGGAGATTTGAACTCCTTTGGAATTCTAATTCCAGCCTTCTTAAGTAAGTAGTACTGCCCTCTCTCGAAGTCTCTCTCTTCAGCTCTAAGAAGATACCTATTGCCGTAAATCGGAACTTCGAATTCGTTTTCAATCCCATCGTAACCAACGTAAACTGCAAAGCTTCGATTCGGAATGAAGATCGTATTTAGTTCTCTCAACCTCTCCTGAATATCCTCATTCAGCATGTCCTTAAAGCGATCGACAACTATGAACTCATCGTAGAGATGTCTATTGTATTTGGTGTAGAGCTTATCCCTCCCCTTCTGAACGATTATGACGGTCTTAAACCCCCAGGCCTTAGCGGACATTCCGATCTCCTTTGCCGAATGCGAACCGAATATTCCAATTGTCACGTCCTTGTAATCTTCCACCAATTTTCTGACCTTTTCAGTCATGTTGGCCATGATCTGAGTTGGAGCGAATTTGATAATATTTGTTATCATTGAGTTATTTAGGATAATAATATTAAAATTTTTAATGATTCTTTAACTTTAAATTTTTAGAATATTCAATACTAACCCAAAAATTTTCTTATATACGCTGCTCTGACGATTTTCTCTTCATCAAGCTTATCTAAATCACGGATTATTTCATCTGTAATGAGCTTATGCTCCTCATTTATTTCAAAATCAAATCTATCGATTGCCAAACGTTTTGCAACCTCGTTTGGAATTATTTGAAGAACGTTTGGATTGTAGAACTGTAAAGCATCCATGATATCTTCTTCACAGATCTCCATTACGAAGTCGAACTCTGATTCGTTCAAACAGCTCAAGCCGATGATTTCAGGTGGTAAACCGATTGAATACAAGGCACAACAAAAAGGAATAGCTCTTGGCAAAGTTGAACCATTTAAACTTCTCGAATAACCAAACAATCCTATGTGTAACTTTCTCTCCCTTCTC
>CAZBFC010000040.1:0-1786 GCA_964491095.1 uncultured archaeon
CCTTTATCGCAAACTGGATATTTATCAACCCCACAACCTTCAAAGCCAACGCGATCTTCTTCGTGTAATCTATTATCGTGTCTATTATCTCCTTAGGCAATGAGATCGGTGGTAAAACGCAGGCTGAGTCGCCGCTGTGAACACCAGCCTCCTCGATATGTTCCATTATTCCTCCTATCACAACCTCCTCTCCATCGCAGAGTGCATCAACTTCAGCCTCAATAGCATCCTCCAAGAACTTGTCTATCAGTATCGGCTTCTCTGGACTGACTTCTGCAGCTTCCCTAACGTACCTTTCAAGTGTCTCCTCATCGTAAACGATCTCCATCGCCCTACCGCCCAAAACGTAGCTAGGCCTGACCAAAACTGGGTAACCTATCTTTCTTGCGATCTCCTTCGCCTCCTCAACACTGTATGCTATACCATGCTCCGGCTGAGGGATACCCAACTTTCTCAACAACTCGGAGAATCTCTTTCTGTCTTCAGCGATGTCTATGGCTTCAACGCTCGTTCCCAAAATTTTGGCTCCAGATTCCTCCAAATCTTTTGCGATGTTCAGTGGAGTCTGCCCACCAAACTGCACGATCACTCCTTCGGGCTTCTCATTTTCGTAGATGTTCATAACATCCTCATGCGTTATCGGTTCGAAGTACAGCCTATCTGAAGTATCGTAATCTGTCGAAACAGTCTCTGGATTGCAGTTTACCATTATAGTTTCGTAACCTTCCTCCTTTAAGCTGAATACAGCATGACAGCAGCAGTAATCGAATTCAATTCCCTGACCAATTCTGTTTGGTCCGCTGCCCAATATCATGACCTTTTTTCTCTTTGTTGGAATGGCATCGTTTTCCTGCTCGTATGTTGAGTAGTAGTAAGGCGTTTTGGCTTCGAATTCCGCTGCACATGTGTCAACCATCTTGTAAACGGCTATTATGCCGGACTTCTTTCTCCTCTTTCTAACCTCCCTCTCTGTGGTCTTGAATATGTGCGCAAGCTGAACATCGGAAAAGCCGAGTTGTTTGGCCTTCTTTATAACCTCATCGGGCACCTTCCAGATGTCGTAATTCGTCTTCTTGGCCCAAGCCTTAAGCTGCTCCTCCATATCGACGATGTTCTTTATCTTGCTTATGAACCACCTGTCGATCTTTGTGAGCTCGTAGATCTCATCCACCGTAAATCCAGCCTTCAAGGCGTACCTTATGTAAAACACCCTATCAGCGTTTGGTGTTCTCAGCTTCTGAATTATCTCCTCCCTTGTAGGACTCTTATCCTTGCCATCACATCCAAGCCCATATCTTCCGATTTCCAAACTTCTTAAAGCCTTCTGCAAAGCCTCCTCGAATGTTCTACCGATGGCCATAACTTCTCCGACGCTCTTCATCTGACTCCCAAGGGTGGAATCCGCTGTTGGGAACTTGTCGAAAGCAAACCTCGGAATCTTAACAACGACGTAATCTATCGTAGGCTCAAAGCTCGCTGGAGTCTCCTTCGTTATATCGTTCGGAATCTCATCCAGCGTATACCCCACAGCAAGCTTGGCAGCTATCTTCGCAATTGGGAATCCTGTAGCTTTTGAAGCCAAAGCCGAAGATCTGCTGACTCGAGGATTCATCTCTATGGCAACAAACCTCTCACTTTCGGGGTGTACAGCAAACTGGATGTTACTACCTCCAGTTTCAACTCCTATAGCTCGAATTATCTTAATTGCAGCATCCCTCAACCTCTGATACTCCCAATCCGTAAGGGTTTGAGCCGGAGCTACAGTTATACTGTCACCGGTATGAAC
>CAZBFC010000041.1:0-3754 GCA_964491095.1 uncultured archaeon
AAAATTAAAAATTAAAATTAATTTAATTAAAAATATATTATATAATGCATTGTCAATACTGCTGAGGCAATGATGCTTAAAATCTCGCTAGGATAATTCTGACTATTTGAATCAATACAAATGCCAGACAAAGAATCTGTAACCAACCTAAAAATATTCCCTTTAGGTTAAACATGATTACATTTACGAACGATAACAGGATGACGAACTCCACAATCACTAGCAACAGCAGTATCTCTTTAGCCAGCTTTTGTGGATCTCTTGGCTTTATTATCGATCCTTTAAACGTAGGTTCCCTAAAGAAAAACATTATCAATGTCATCAGAAGCATGAATCCTATTGGAATAATGAACAAGATGATCTTATCATCAAACCTGTCGGGCTTTCCACTTAAGTCGAAGTGAATAGCTACCTTACCTGGTAGAAGTGGATAGACATAAGCCACAATTGCCGAATATATCAGAATCATAGCTACTGAGATTGCTATCCAAGGCTTTACGTCTATCGGCTTTATGATTTTGATCTCAGTATTCTCATCCAACCTTTCAAAACTTTCCAGCTCTGCTTCTCTCTTAGCAACGAGTGTTCCGACGGATATTATGGCACCCAATTCGATCAACATGACGACTGTGAGCATGCTTAGAGGTAGGATCTTCGCTAAAATTATAAGCATGAATCCGAACGCGATAAACATAACTCCAACAACCTCATGGGCTCTTTTCCAAGCTCTTTCCGATGCAAACGTATATGGAACCCTGAACCCGATCATGTATCTCCCAACCTTCGGCTTGTTCCTTATCGCTAAGCAAAGAATTCCACTAAAGATGAATATAATTCCTAGAAGTGTTCCGGTCAAACCAATCCCTCCAAGATCTTAACCAGCTCCGAAAACTCTTTTCGTAATTCATCCAAAACTTCCAAACCCAAATCTGTGATCTCGTAATATCTCCTAATTCTCCCACCGCTCTCTCCCCAAAAGCTTCTGACCAACTTCAGCTTTTCCAAACTCTTCAGCAGATCGTAAAGTGTTCCCTCGCTTGGAACTATCTTCCCATCGCTTAGCTCCTCAAATTTCTTCCTTATGGCGTATCCGTGCATGATACCAGACCTCAAAATCGCCAGAACGATTAGGGCATAGATCCCCGTTCTAAGATCTTTCCTCAGCTTTTTTAAAGCCCTTTCCTTATACATCGGAGTCCGATGTATATTGACTGCAATGATTTATAAACATTTCGTAGTTGGCCTGAATATGAAGATCGGTTTTGTAGGTGCCGGAAGGGTTGGTTCAGCCTCAGCGTTTACATGCATTCAGCACATGGATGTTGAGGAGATCGCACTTGTTGACATCGTTGAAGATTTGGCAGTCGGAGAGGCAATGGATTTGGCGCATGCCGCCTCAGCTTTGGATAAGTATCCCAAGATCGTAGGAGGTTCGGACTATTCTCTGCTTAAAGGTAGCGAGATAATAGTAGTTTCCGCCGGATTGGCGAGAAAGCCGGGAATGAGTAGATTGGATTTAGCTACGAAAAATGCTGAGATCATTAAGGATGCAGCCAAAAAGATCATGCAACACTCTCCAGAAAGCAAGATCCTTGTTGTTACGAATCCGATGGATGTCATGACGTACATAATGTGGAAGGAAACTGGAAAGCCGAGAAACGAGGTATTCGGTATGGGGAACCTGCTCGATACTGCAAGGCTCAGGGAGAGAATCGTAGCGTTGGGAGGAAAACCGAAGAAAGTCTTCATGATGGGAGAACATGGAGATTCTATGTTCTTGCCAAAGAGCATAGCTGAGGTGGAAGGAGATTTAGATTTGGATAAGGCTGTTGAGGAGGCTAGATTCATAGCGGCCGAGGTTATTAGAAGGAAGGGAGCAACGATATATGGGCCAGCGGTATGCATTTACAGAATGGTTAGGGCTGTTGTTGAGGATACAAAGGAGGAGATTCCGACAAGTGTTGTTTTGCAGGGTGAATTTGGCATAAGTGATGTGGCTGTAGGAGTTCCTGTCATCCTAGGCAAGAACGGAGTCGAAAAGATCGTTGAATACAAATTCAGCGATGAAGAAATTCAAGCTTTGAAAAGATCGGCAGAAATCTTAAAGGAGAGACTGAAGGAGCTGGGTTATTGATTCCATTTTTTTACACCAAACTATAGCCATTACGAAGTGGCTGGATAGATTGGAAATAAAAAAATCAATACGCGTAAATCTTGCCGTAAGGTCTCTTCGTAACTGGAATGAGCTTCATGAAGTTTCCGCTCAGTATCTCATCCTTGTCGTACTCTCTCTCTTTAAAGTGATTGCAGAACTCCTCAACAACGTCTTCCAAAAACTTCCAGTCCTCCTGTTCCATGTCTACAACTCCAACCTCCTTACCAAGCTGATAGTCTTCAACCTTACCTCGCAGATAGATTATCCCACCGTGCATCCCCGTTCCGATGTAGTGACTTCTGTGCTTACCGTTCTTTAGGTTTAACCCCAAGAGAACAACCCTGCCTCCAGCCATGTACTCCCCCAGAAAATCTTGGGCGCTTCCCCCTATCACAAGCAGTGGTATTCTCTCCTTGTACTCCTTCATGTGTATGGCCGTTCTGTAGCCAACGTTATCTCTGATAAAGATCTTTCCACCTCTCATGGCCATGGCAACGACATCTCCGGCCCTTCCGTGCACTATTATCTCTCCACTGTCCATGGTGTTGCCGACTCCATCTTGCGCGTTTCCGTAAACTATGATTCTATGCCCACTTAGAAAAGCTCCTAAGTCGTTGCCCGGGGTTCCATGAATTTCAATTTCTACTTTTACATTATTTTTAAAATATAATCTGGTTCCGATATATCTTTGTCCGCAAACGTTCTTCAATATCAGCTTTCTCGCTCCTCTCAGCACACATTCCCTCATCAGATCGTTTAACTCTTTATGCTTAAGGTCACTTGCATCTATCTCAGCTATATCTCCTTCTATCTTCGCATACTTCAGCAACTCATCTATCTTTCGAACTCCCTCAAGAAATGAATCGACGAACAACGTCATTCTCCCGCCCCCTTAATTCCCAAAACTCTAAGCTCCCATTCTTCCAATCCTATTCCTCTCAAATGCTCTCTGTTACCTCTAAGGCTTTCGATGGCGTTTATACCCATACCTCCAAGCATATCCTTGATCTCCAAGCTCCAAGCTCTAAGTAGATTCACAAGCCTCTTTGCACCTTCCTTCGGATTCAACCTCTTTGCAAGGTTTGGATCCTGGGTGCATATTCCCCATGCGCATTTACCGGTGTAGCACTTCTGGCACATCGTGCATCCAAGAGCTATTAGTGCGGCTGTTCCTATGTAGACAGCATCGGCACCCAACGCGATAGCTTTGACGACATCTGCTGAGCATCTTATTCCACCGCTCGCAATTATCGAACACTTGTGCCTGATTCCCTCTTCCCTAAGCCTTTGGTCAACCGCCGCTATTGCCAATTCGATCGGAATGCCGACGTGATCTCTCATAACCTTAGGCGATGCACCAGTTCCACCTCTAAAACCATCTATGACTATCACATCAGCTCCAGCTCTGACAATTCCGCTCGCTATAGCGGCGACGTTGTGAACGGCTGCGATTTTAACGAACACAGGCTTTTCGTAGTTCGTGGCCTCCTTCAAAGCGTAGATCAGCATCGACAGATCTTCGATCGAATAGATATCGTGGTGAGGAGCAGGGGAAAGGGCATCCGTTCCTTCTGGGATCATCCTCGTTGCCGATATCTC
>CAZBFC010000042.1:0-14035 GCA_964491095.1 uncultured archaeon
TCCATAGTGTTTGATCAGGCTGAAAACCGTTTGCATGCTCAGAAGGCTATCCTGTTAAAGCTTATAGGTGGTGAAGAGGTTGACTGACTGGAATGCGGTTGTGGATAGAATAACGGGATTTATCAGAAAGGTTGTAGACGAAGCAAACGCTGACGGAGTTGTCGTTGGGTTGAGTGGAGGAGTGGACAGCTCCACAACCGCATTCCTTTGTGTTAAGGCTTTGGGCAAGGATAAAGTTCTAGGAATCATAATGCCCGAAAGAGGAGTTACAAGAGAAGAAGATATAGACGATGCTCTGAAAGTTTGTGAAATCTTGGGCATAGACTACAAGTTCGTCGAGATAAATCCGATGGTTGAGGTGTTCTTGAACGAGCTAGGGGAAGGTAATAAGATTGCTGTGGCAAATCTCAAGCCTAGAATTAGGATGATCATCAACTACTACTTTGCAAACAATATGAATAGGCTTGTAGCTGGAACTGGAAACAAAAGCGAACTTCTTACCGGATACTTCTGCTACGATGAGAGGACGAGGGTTTTGACGACCGAAGGTTTGAAGGGTTATAGGGAGCTCAAACCCGGCGATATCGTCTTCTCCTTAAACATGAGAACGGGAAAGGTTGAGGAAGTTCCCGTCAAAGCCGTATATACTTTCAACTATAAGGGTGAGATGATCCATATAAGGGGAAAGAGAACAGATCTACTCGTAACTCCGAATCATAGGATGCTAGTTTTGAATAGGAGCGGTAGGTTGGTCTTCACTCAGGCTGAGGAGTTTTTGAGTAGAAAGTTTAGCCTTCCCATCCCAAATCCTTGGGACGGTTACCGTGATTTCGAATATCTGAACGTATCCGAATTCTTCGATCAACCCCTGTATCCGAATGCAAACTCATTGCCTGAAAGTATGCCCATCGATCATTTCCTCTACCTTATGGGACTGTACATAGGCGATGGAACCTGCTCAACCTACGACGTGAAAACGTTTAAGAAGTCCGAGATGAGCAGGGAGGAATTGCTGAGAATGAGGGACGAGAGAGGAAGATTCATCTCCGTGGAGAATAAGGGTATTCCAGTTAGCTATAAAGCCTATGCAGTCTACTTCTCCATTCCGAAGCACGACAAGGCGAGGGAGAGTTTAATAAATACTTTAGAGGCTCTTGATATAAAGTATAGAGCCTATAGACACTTCGTGAGGGTCAATTCGAGAGCCCTTTACGAGATATTTAAGCAATGTGGATCAAACGCCAAGGAGAAGAGAATTCCGAGATGGGTACTGAAGCTACCTCCCAAGAGGCTGATCTGGCTTTACAGAGGTTTGATGGACAGCGATGGATGGTATCATCAGAATTACCAGACGGTCTCCCATAGACTCGCGTTGAATATAGTCGAACTTTGTGCGAAGCTGGGAATGCATGCGACGATATCGGTTAGAGAACCGAGAGAAACAGTTTACAAGGGAAGGGTAATAAGAAGTAGGAGATCCTACGTGGTAACGATAGCGAGAAACATCAGAACGACTTCGATATACCCTTCGAGCGTTTCGAGGGTCTATTACGAGGGTATAGTTTGGTGTCCCGACGTTCCGCCATACCACAATCTGCTCGTAGAGAGGAACGGAAGGTTCACTTTCTGCGGAAATACAAAGTACGGCGACGGTGGGGTAGATTTCCTACCGATAGGTGATCTATACAAGACGGAGGTATTCGAACTCGCAAGATTCTTGGGTGTGCCAGAAAGGATAATCAAGAAAACGCCCTCAGCCGGCCTCTGGATTGGACAGACAGATGAGGGAGAGCTTGGGATCACATATGCGAAGTTGGATACAATTCTAAAGGCTTTAGAGAAAGGTATGAAGCCAGAGGAGATACTTAAGAAGTTTGATGTGAGTGAAGAGGAGGTCAAGAGAGTAGTGGAATTGGTTAAAAAGAGCAAGCACAAGAGGGAGATGCCGCCGATCGTGAGTGTTAGAGATCTTATTGATTCCTGAATTGAGCATTGATAAAGATGCCAGATTATACTATTTACTACTATATATTCTATTTAAATTATTCTATATAATAAAATCTTAATAATAAACTAAGCAGAGATTAGCTTATGACGATTTTTTGAACTCCATCAACCTTCAAAAACTCATCTACAAGTCTTCCCGGAATCTTCGAGTCCGTGACTATCGTCAGCTTCGACTCAACGCTTAACTCTGGATCTTCTGCAAGTATAAATCTGATCGATATCCCCTCTCTAGCAAGTATAGATGTTATTCCTGCAACTATTCCAACCTTATGACTTTCTGCATAAACTTCAAGCACACCGAAGCCTAAAATCCTCGCAACTTCGGTGATATTTGCAACCGGCTTGAGAGACGAGAATACCTTCCTTAATTCCTCATCACTTTCGATATTTTGAATTGCAGAAACTACGACCTTCCTATCGACACCCAAAGCCTCGGCAATCTTAGTCGGAACTAGCTCGATATCTCCGCAGTAGGCCTTTCCATTCTTTACCGATATACCCAATCTCAAAAACTCTTTAGCAACAACGATTTGTGATGGATATCTCTCAAACTTTTCGACGATCTTCTTCCACATCGCTATAAGCTACAACTAGACGATAAAATAGTTTTCTTTTAGATGATGACTCGTCGAATTATCTTTCGTATGGTTCAATCAACACGTTTAGTTAAAACTTCGAACGATCTTTCTTAAAAGCACAAAACCAGTAAGATCATTAAGATTGAAGACTACCCTGACGACTACTTTAACGTCGAGTGGTGAGCGATAGCGAGTGTGGTAGTGAGGGTTAGAAAGGGGGCAGGAAAGGCATTGGAAGAGTTAATGGAGAGGATCGTATAATGTTTTTGAAGCAGATACCTAAGGGCATCTTACGATTGGTAGGTTGTTGTAGGGTCTCTACACCAAGGATTCAAATAAGGTCACGGAATTTGACAAGGAGAGACTTGGAAGAAGACCTCTGGAGATCTCCTCTCCGTTGAGATGCGAGGATTCTCAGCGGTTTGTGCATCGGATATGCACAAATACCGTTAAACCCGCCCCATCCGACGTTAAACAAATCAGAGCTTTGTAAGTCTAAAGGTTCACGTTTACGGGATGGATTACATAGAAGGTGTAGAAGTTCCAGAAGTGTTTGAAAGTGGAGATTATGAGGACATCCAGTAGACCCTTCAACGAAATAAGCATGAGTAAGAAGATTAATAACTTAAAG
This sequence comes from uncultured archaeon, assembly GCA_964491095.1. Lineage (GTDB taxonomy): Archaea > Halobacteriota > Archaeoglobi > Archaeoglobales > Archaeoglobaceae > WAKM01. Next base: position 3,217 of record CAZBFC010000042.1, read on the forward strand.
ACAATTATTAGATATGAGCAGGATAATAGAGGTCGTTTACGAAGGGGGAGTATTCAAGCCCTTGCAAAAAGTGGAGCTAAAGGAAGGTGAAAGGTTGAGAATAGAGATTGTAGAAGACGTTAGTCATTTAAGGGGAAAGTACGGGAAGAGGAAAGTAGACTTACAAGAATTGAGGGACGAGATTTATGACAGAAGAAGTCATCTTCGTCGATAGTTCAGTATTCTTAATGTTTTTCATAGATGGCGTAGATATTTTTGAAAAATTAAGTGGTACCCTCGTTACGTCTACGAATGTGATTGAGGAGGTTACATATGTTTTAATAAAGGAGCGAGCAAAGGATGTAACTGGGATAAGTAAGCACTACGACTTACTAACTTATTTGAGGGAGTATCCTGATACTGTTAAGCAAGTGGCGGATGAGGTAATCTCGGATGTCTCAAATCTTTTAAGTGCGTTGAAGATTACCGTTCTAGCTCCTGCAAGTTATTCGGAAATGTTTGATGTAGTGAGGAATTATGGTTTACTACCTAATGATGCTCTTATAGTGGCTATCTGTAGGTATTATGGTATAAAGAAGATCGCAACTTTCGACGAGGACTTTAAGAGGGTTGATTTTCTCGAAATTGTAAAATTAAATGATTCTTGAACTCGGAGGATTCCTAGCGGGGAGGTTTGTGCATACCCTCAGCCTTGCTCCTTATCGAGACCAGCACACCGTTCACGTCTTCCGAGCGGAACAATGGTTCCCCTTGGTTGAACCTGTCCGACGTTAGCCAAATCAGAGCTTTATAAACTATCCCCGCTTTGAAAAGCTAGGCTTTCTTAGCAACGTTTTGTTTATTTCTATTCTTCCACACGGCACTTTCGAAATCCTGCAATCAGTGGAATTGCCCGATACCTAATGGGAAAGAAAGAGGGAGCGACTACTGTTTTTCTCCTTAGCGTTAACGTAATGGCAGCGTTCGTAAAGCTTACCTGAGTACTTCTCAAGGTGAAAAGTTCGGATGAATGTGTTTTTTTCCTTTTAATCGTTCGTGTTTACTGGTGAATACACCTTCCATTGTGTTCCGCTTTGGACTTACCGTTGAGTTGTTCTAACACTCCCGCCCAACTCCATTTCTCTGGCCATATCTTCGGTATGAACTCCAATAAAACCGCTACCTCTATCCTATCGATTTAATCTTCATCTTAAGTTGACATTGTAAGCCTTTGGAAAGCGTTATAACTTTCCTGATAACATCTTCTTGATAATGAAGGTTTTAACTGGGGATGGATGGGTGGATTACGTCCCCAGAACGACTTGGATTGATCGTGACGGCAAGCTTGAGATGGTCGATCTGGAGGATGGGATCATAAGGGCTTTGAAAGATCGCAGATTTGCTTTGTTGATGGGTCTTCCCGGAATCGGGAAGAGCACCACGGCCGAATACATAATAAGGAGGTTTTGCGAAGAGGGATGGGTGGTAATAAAGATCGTGCCGATGGAGCCAAGGAAGGAGGAGTCAAAGCTGGGAATGAGGTTCGAGAGGTTCTACTACGGCGGTGCCCTAAAGATCGAAATCGAAACCCTGATGATGAACGAGGCTAGGTTGAGGAGACTGGCTAAGGTTATAGAGGGTTTCTCCAAGAATCCAGAGGGATTCGGCAACGAGAGGGTCAAGAATACGATCGTAAGGCTCGTGGGTTTGTTCGAGGAGTTCAAGAATTTGGTGCACAGGCTTAAAGATTTAAAGAAGTTCAAAGGTTTGCTTAAGGACATAAGAAGTTGGAGGGACTTTAAGGATGTTTTGAGGGAAGTATTGAATTATCGGGAGAAGGTCAGGAGGAAGGAGGTGGAGATCGATAGGAACATTGCTGAGCATGTGGATAATCTGTTCAGAGGAATAGAGACCCTTGAGAAGGGGTTCAGGAGTTGCATGCAGGAGTTGGGTAGGGAGATCGGCGGAGACGTGCTGGTAGGTTTCGACGTGGACATGTGTGCTGAAATCTACAGGGTGTTTGAGAATTTCGAGGTGTTCGAGGCTTTCACGGAAGAGGTCTTGAAGAGACTGCCCATAATTTCGGGAGTTATCTGCCTCTTCTTGGCCTTCAAAGGTTTCATGGAGTTGGGGGAAAGGTTTGACGTCGTTCATTCCATCGGTGAAAGGCTCAAGGGCTTGAAGATATTGATAGTGGTGGACGACATGTGCGACTGCGATAGCGAGCTCTTCGGAGACTTCTTGAAGATATGTCACAAGTCCGGTCTGAGCGTTTTCGTCGTCAGGAGGATCAGGCTTGAGGGTCGTGAGGAGTTCGAGGAGATGAAGGCTCTGCTGGAAGCTAAGAGGGGGCAGAGGGCTGAGAGGGCTTTGAAGCTAGCAAAGGTTGTGAAAAAGGTTGGGAAGGAGCTTGAGGGTGTAGATGAAAGCTGTGTCTGGTTCATGCTCGACGTTAGGCCGGAGGAGTTCAGAGAGATAGTCTTGGCCAACTTGGAGATCATAAACAGGATGAGGGGCTGAAGAAGGGTTGAGGCCTTTGAATCGGAAGGATGCGGATTTCGATTCGGAGATCGAGGAGTGGTTCGAGAAGACGGGTGGAATCCCCTATCTGGCCATAGCACTGATGTGCTACATGGATGCCAAGAAGCTGAAGATCGATGTTGGGAGGGGTGGGGAGTACTGGCCGATGATCGGGATGGATTACGATAGGGCTAAGGAGAACCTGAGCAGGATAATCGGGGCGTACGAGGCTCTCTTCAGACTAATTGTGGAGAAGGAGTTCTACAAGGTTCCAGTGATCCTCCAGCCCACGGCAGATGACGAACTCGAAAGGTTTTACGACGATTTCGGATGTAGGGATTGCCTGAGAATGCTCAAGAGGAGGGCGGAAGTTGGGATTTTCTTCAGAAGTTTTGAAGAGGAATGGGAGGGGAGAGAGGTCACGGTTTACGATCTGAACGACGTTAGCATGAAGCTCAGAAGAGCGGTTGACGTTTTGGCAGAGAACGTGAATTGGATTAGGGAGGAGTTCAGCAAGTACAGGAGGAAGCTCGTGGAGATAATGACCGACAAGTCGATGGAGACCGGAGAAACAACAACGAGGATGATATATCACGCCTTGAGGCATTTGGACGAACTCGAAACGGATGAAGACGTCGAGATTTGGTATCTGATATGGTTGAGACATGCTTTACAAGAATTGCCGGCTTTGGGGTTGGAAAGGGCATCGAAGGGGATCGAAATTGCGAAGAAACGTAGGGATGTGCACGCTTGGGCTTTTCTTCGAGATTTGGCTCAGAAATGTGGATTCTACGAACTCAAACACGTCGGTGGGATAATGCTCAAACTTGGAAAGGCTTTGGGAGAGATGACGAGCCATAAATGCACGACCAAGGACGACGTCCTAAGGGCTTTTGAGATCTTAACGACTTCGAAATTCCTGCTTTCAACCTTTAAACATCTACGAATTGCCGATAAGGTGCTCAAAGATTTTGATAACATCCTGAAATCCGCCGAAAGTTTGAGAGTTCTGAAAGAGTTCGTGATCGGATGGGTTTTGAGGGATAGGGCGGACGTTCTGATAGACTTGAATAAGAACGATGAGGCAAAGAGGGATTTGATATGGATTCTGGAGAACTGTTCGAACCTGAAGTTCGAGGAACCCGCAAAGGACTTCTTCAAGCCTTACGGTGGAAATGCTGAGGAGAAGTTCGAGCGAAGCATCAACGATTTGATCGCCTCCGCACACTACGACCTCGGAAGGGTTTTGAGGAATCTCATGGAGTTCGAGAATGCAAGGAAGGAGTTCGAGCTGGCTTTGAAGATTTACGAGAAGCTTAAAAGCTTCGATAATGCTCTGAAGTGTAAGGGTTTCATAAAGAGGGTGGGGGTTTTGGAGGGCAACATTGAGGACTTCACGGATCCGTTCGAGGAGATGAGGGAGTGGCTGGTAGAACTCGATCCCATGGTAATATCGGGTATATGCGCCGAATACGTCGTGAGCCTGGCTTTAAAGGGAGCCTACGAGGATCTGAGGAGGGATCTCGAACCATGCTTGGGGTGGATGTTCTATGAGGATGAAGTTTTAACAAAAGGAGTCTTGGCGGTTTTGGGGTTGGATTTGGACAGGAGGAAGATCATAGGGGAGTTGAAGAAGTACGACGAGTACGTTAAGGAGAGGATGGGTTTGAACAGGGAAGTTGAGAGCAGGGTTGAGCTATTAAAGGACTTCGACGATCACTTGGTTAGAGCCGAACTCATGGGGTGGGGAGAGGGGTTCGTGAGGGATATGGCCAAGTTCTTTGGAGGGTCGGGATTTCTGAAGGAGTTGATTGAACTCGCCAAAAGCGGTAAAGACGTCAGGGAGAGGATAGAACTTATAACGACAGCAGACAGCGTTCATGCGTTTGCGAGGATTCTTAGGCTGTACTTGGAGGGTTGCAAGGAAAAGGCGAAGACCTTGGCCTTATCTAAGAAAGAATACTGTAAAGACAGAAACCCATGTCTGAGTTGGTTGTTCGGTGAAGTGGCGGAAGCTTTGGATGAGGGGAACGATGAGAGATTCAAGAGTGCCGTTGTAAAGCTGTTCTACTATCACATCTAAACTAACACGAAAGCTTTGGCTTTATTTACTTTTATGAAACCAAAAATATTATAGAATTTAAAGAATTAATGTTAATTAAATTAGATTAAAATTAATTTAAATCGGTAATCGGATCGCTCAGCCACCTTATGGAATTATCCCGCCGAGCAATTTGGCAATATTTTCCTTCACGACATCAGGAATGTTTATTCCGGTAATCTGCATTATCACATAGGCACCGTATATCGTTCCGATCATACTTCCGACATTAGTCAAAGCCGCTACGAGCAAAATCCTAAAAATTCTATTTCTCATAAGCTCTCTTAGGCTTTCAGCCTTAGCAAGGTCTTCCAAATCTTGAGAAGTTGGCTTTCTGATTTTAGCCTCAACTATCCCTGAAACCCAGCCAGCAGCTATCATGGGGTTTAGAGATGTAAGCCAAGCTGAGAGAAATGCCGCCAAAGCTGAGAGAGGATGAGCTCCAGCGATCAAAGCCCCAATTGCTGAAAGAACACCGTTTATCAAGAACCAATACAAGAACGCTTTCAATATCATCTCCGAATTCATCGTTGCTAGAACGGCTACGAACGTCAAGATTACGAAAGCAAATATCACAAAGCTCACAATTTTGAGGATGTTAAACCTTCGCTCCTTAACACTTTCAAGCTCCCTCAAATCTGGCAAAAGTTCTGGATTCTTTAAATACTGCTCAATTCCCTTCTTATGTCCGGCCCCAACCACTGCAACTATCTTTTCATATCTCTGCGAAGCTTCAATCAGCCTCGCTGCCATATATGCATCTCTCTCATCTATCAAAACCCTTGCAGCAGATGGGGCTATATCTCTAAATTCTCTGACAAACCTCTCAAGTATGTCCTCCTTTAACATCTCATCCACATCAACCTCCTCTTCTCCGAACAAACCTTTAAGCATGTGAAAGACGAGTTTGACCTTTTCAAAGAAAGATAAAGAGTTCCAGAATCTCTTAAACGTTATCGCAATGTCTCTATCGATTAGCAAAACATCGGCCCCAATCTCTCTAGCTTTTTCTATCGCAGCTAGCATCTCTGCTCCAGGCTTAACACCATACTTCTCACCGATCTTTCTCTGGAAGTACGAGAGAAGCATCTGGAAGAGAATTAATACTACCTCCCCTCTCTTTATTACATCAACAACAGATATCTCCTGCGGCTTTCCTTGAGTTAAAGCCAAAAACCTTCTATAGCATAACTCCACGGCAACGGCCTGAGGCTTAACTTCTTCAATAACTCTCTTAACATCTTCTATACTCTTCTTGGACACGTGCGCCGTTCCTATCAGAACTATCTCCATCGAATCTGGTTGAGTGATTGGCTTAATTATTTTTTCAGTCACTTGAAATTCATAAAATTTATAATTTTTCAAAAATGAAAATCGTTATTATTTATAATCATAATCCCATAAAATTGGACAAATCTTATTTTTTGGAATTATGCTCATAAAATGAGAAAGATTTAAATACGCAAGATCGATCTGGTTACGATGATGTCCACCATTAGAGAAGGAATATACATGTCACGAAAGGAGATTGAAGCGATAAAGGAAAAGAGGTTCAGAAGTATAGTCCGCTACGCCTTTTGGAGGTGTCCGTTCTATCGTAGGAAATTCAAAGAGGCAGGAATAGACATAGACAAGATCAGGAAGGTTGAGGATATAGAGAAACTGCCGTTCACAACTAAGCAGGATTTGAGAAACGCTTATCCTTTGAAGATGCTCTGCGTACCAAAGGAAGAGGTGGTCAGAATCCAGATGAGTGGCGGAACGACAGGACAACCTGTAATCATTCCATACACAAGGCATGACGTGGAGCAGTGGAAGGAGATGATGCTCAGAGCATTCTATTTGGCAGAGATAACTTCGAAGGATGTTATCCAAATCACTCCAGCATTTGGTCTCTGGAATGGTGGTTTTGGATTCCACTTCGCAGCCGATGCAATAAACGCTTTCGTAATCCCAATCGGCCCGGGAAACACAAGAACCCAGCTCAGATTTATGAGAGATTTTGGAACGACTGTGCTGTGTGCAACTGCGAGCTATCCGTTGAGATTGGCCGAAGTTGCCGAAGAGATGGGAATCGATGTAAAATCTCTACCGTTGCAAAAGATGTTGCTTGGAGCGGAGCCTTGGAGCGATGAGATGAGAAAGAGAATAGAGGAGATATTTGAAGTCAGGACGTACGATATTCCAGGGCTTACAGAGATGGGTGGTGTAGGAACGGTTGGCTTCGAATGTCCCAACAGAAACGGCTTGCACATGTGGGAAGATAACTATATAGTTGAAATAATCGATCCAGAAACGGGAGAGGTCGTTGACGATGGAAAAGAGGGAGAAGTAGTCTACACATCGCTGAACAGAGAGGCAATGCCATTGATAAGGTATAGAAGTGGTGAGGTAAGTGCAATCGCTTATAGAGATAAATGTGAGTGTGGAATCGAGCATTTGACGATGAAGAGGATAAAGGGAAGAACAGACGATATGATAATCTACAAGGGTGTCAAGTTCTATCCCTCCGATATCGAAGAGATATTGGCTGGATATAAGATCGTACATTACAAGATAGAGGTTGGAAATGGCATAAGGGTTGTTTTTGAGGGTGATGAAAGCCTAATTCCTGCTATCGAAAGGGACATCAAAGAATTTTTGGGATTTAAGCCCAAGCTCGTGGCTGTTCCTCACGGCAGCTTGGAGAGATTTGAAGGTAAGGCAAAGAGACTCGTCAGGCTAGACGAGGTGGTATGATGAAGAAGCTTGCGATCCTACTTGTTTTGGTGTTGCTTTTTGTTGGATGTGCCCAAAAGCCTGAAGAAAAACCGATTGAAACGAAGACTCCAGCAAAGGAGGAAGTAATTAAAGTCGGAGTAATCGGCCCTATGAACACGGTCTTTGGCATAGCAGAAAAGAAGGCTGTAATGTTGGCGGCCGATGTTATAAATGAGGAAGGAGGAATTTTGGGCAAGAGGGTTGAAGTCGTATGGGCAAGTACCGAAATGGATTCAAACAAAGCTGCAACCGCCTTGAGACATCTGATTCAGGATGAAGGTTGTAAGGTAATAATTGGCGGTTTTGCCAGTGGTGTAACGATAGCCATTCAGCCGATAATAGCTGAAACGAAAACGGTTTGGCTTGCCGATGGAGCCGCACCATCGTTAACCGACTGCGTTGTCAAGGATTATGAACACTACAAGTACTTCTTTAGGGCTGGAACCTTAAACGGAACTACGTTTGCTTACGACATATTCGATGCCTTACACAACTACTTCAACGGCGAACTTAAGAAGAATTGGACAAAGGTTGCAATAATTAGAGACGATGCCAAGTGGGCGGAAGGGGTGGCGAAGATTCTAAAGTCCATGCTTGAGGAACACGGTTACGAAATAGTTATGGAAGAGGCCGTGCCCAGAGGAACTGAAGACTTCTCACCCATCCTACTTGAAGCAAAGAATAAGCATGCCGACGTTATAATCACTCTGCTCGCCCATGTAGACGGGATTCCGCTGGTGAAGCAGTGGACGGATATGAAGATCAAGATACCATTGCTTGGACACGACCTGTCTGCTATATTTCCAACTGCATGGAATTCGAGCGATGGTAAGATCGATGGAGAAGTATTTATAGCCACCGGAGGTGCCATCCCGATTCCACTAAACGACAGAGCCGAGTGGTTCCTTAAGCTTTGGAAGGAGAAGTATGGAGGATATCCAGATGCAAATACGGCTTACGATATGTTCGATGCTTTGTTTATGTACAAGTGGGCGGTAGAGCAAGCTGCCAAAGCCGGAGAAAGAGATCCATTCAATCCAGACGTTGTAGTCAAATACTTGGAAAAGATAAATGCAAGCAATCCGTTTAAGACGGTAAGAGGAAACTTTGCATTTACCAAGAGACATGATCCACTTTGGGGAGACAATTACATAAGAAACTGGATATGCCAGTGGCAAGACGGAAAGATCGTCATAATATGGCCAAAGAACGTAGCTACTGGAGAATACCGTCCTCCGGCCTGGATGTCTGAATAATTTTTTTCTATTTTCCTTTTAATCCCTGAATATCATACCATTCAACATGTACAACGACACACACCTCGTAAAGCTTTTTTCCCTTGTACTCAACGTAACTCTACTATTCGGACATCCTAAAGGGTTTCACCATCGATTCGTACCCATGCATGTACCTTAGAAACTATTGTCGTCGTGATCGATCGCTGTGTACGGTTTAAGTATTCCCCTATGGTATCACTACCATTATTGTTTTAATATCATCTATATTTTTAACTTTACTCTATACTTATAGAATCTGATTATTGTCTACGTGTTGTCATAATAATACACACAATCGTCTAAATTCTTCCTAAGACCTCATCATAATGCTTAAAATTGAGTTTAAAGTCATTTGCGATAACATTTGCAGGAATAAAAGCCTATAAAACATTTTTCCAAAAGAGATATATCGTAACGGTTTATCCTTATTATCGATGTTTGCGTATCCGATTGAAGTCGTCGCAGATGTATACGTAAGCAAGATTGGTGGCTTCAGCTGTGAACTGAGCAAGAGAGAAATTGGTATTAATGCAAAAGCTTTAGAGGTCAACACGTCGATAATTGCAAACGAAACTTACGCTAAGCTTAGGTTCTTCGATGAAAAGTCGTATCCCTACTTCTTCAAGAGATCGTTTAAAATCATCGGTTTGGAAGAGAATATGGAAGGGTACGAATTCTCGCCCAATGGGGAAGTCGTTTTATCTGCCGAACTTAAGAGGGAGTTTAAAAGGTTTATAGGTAAGGAGGTCATAATAAACACTGTAGAAAGCTTCAGAATCGATTACGACTATCAAAAGGTTATAAAGACAATATTTAGCCATGTGGGATTATGCTCAGAAAGCCGACGAAGAAGGAGCTAAAGGTTATCCTCTCAGCCTTAAGAGCTTTCGGATCTGAAGACTTTCTTAAGGATAACGAGTTACTTGTACTAGACGTTGTCATAGAAGAAGACGGCAGTAGAAGAATCGTAGATAGGAACACTAAAGGTAGGATCAGAGAGGTCTACGCTCTCTCAAAGGATTTGGCAAAGTTTCTCGAACTTTACAAGCTAAATTACGTTCACGCCGGTTTGAAGGTGGGTGAGGTTGGAAGTAGAAGATTTAGATTTAGTCTAGAGGGTTCTTTTTACCTTGCCAGAAAGAACAAGAAGAAAGTGTTCGTGAATGAGAAGGGAGAGATGTTATTTTTATACGGTCGAGACATATTTGCCGAATCGGTTATCGATGTAACGGGAGACGTCAAAGAAAACGACATAGTTTTCGTATGCAACGTTAAAGGAGATATTCTAGGAATCGGAAAAGCTAGATTCGATGCCAAAAGGATGATGGAGGTTGAGAAGGATAGGGTTGTGGTTGAAAACTTGATAGACAGGGGAGAATATTTAAGAAAGGAGAAAACTTACAGATCTTTCTAAACATTTAATAGGCTTAAGGCTCAGTTTCAGCTATGCTTAAGGAGACGATAGCAGCAGCTTTTAAAAGTAAAGGTAGGAGCTCGATGAAAAGATCAGAACTCGTATGGACTCTTTCATTTGATTTGGGTTGGTTCTCGCATGAGGATGCTAAGAGGGTAGTAGACCTAGCCTTACAGCGAGAGATTTTGAAGGAAAATGAGGAATTGCATCCAACGTTCAATTTGGATGATATTGAGATTCCAGTAGATTTTAAGCCAGACCTAAGCAAGATCCTCACGGAATCTATCTTTGACCAGATAGTTCAGGAAATCGCTGAAAAAACGGGTAAAAGTATAAGTGAGATTATATCGCTCATAAACAAAAAACAGGAGGAGCTTGGGAACATCTTGAGCGTAGAGGTTACCGCATTGATAGTTGCAAAGGGTCTTGGAATTGACGTATCAAAATACATCGACGAAGTTGAAAGAGAGGTTTTAAACTAACAACTCTTCCTCCTCCCCCTTAACTTTTCCCTCCTCGATCAATGTAAGGTATTCCTTGAGCATCCTCGGGAACTTCGAAGCTTCAACGAATCTCAATCCCAATCTCTCACTCCACCTTCTTATTCCGGCATCGCTGCTTACGACTCCAGCCTCAAGTTCTTTGGCAAGTAGAAGTACATCTAAATCTGGAGCACTGTCCAAAATTCCTTGCCTTAGTGCAGTTCTGTACTTATCCCTAAACTTGCTTATTAAGTTTCCAACTTCTCTTTCAAGCTCTTCTCTGTTG
>CAZBFC010000043.1:0-10428 GCA_964491095.1 uncultured archaeon
CTACTCCAGTAGTGAGCGTAGCCAGTTTCAAAAGTCTTCTTTAAAGCTTCCTTATTTGCGTATGCAAGCATCAAAACCTCTCTAGTCTTTACATCTTGGACTATCACTGGAACCAAACCTTTTTCGTCAAACTTAATCATATAGAGTTCTCTGTAAAAAGTTTTATAAATTCTGCGAACTAATCTTAAATGTCATGAAAAAGTACAGCACAGGCATAACACCGCTTGATGCTCAGCTTGGTGGTGGCTTTCCTTCCGGAAGTGTGATCTTACTTTTGGAAGAGCCCGGTGCCGGTGCGGATGTATTTTCGTTTCACTTTGCGCTGGCGGGGATAAATAACGATGAAAAAGTTTTGTATATTTCAACAAATGATACTAAAGAGCAAATTCTTCAAAATATAAAGTTATATTTTGCTCTTGATGATGGTGTGGCCAGCAAGATCGAATTTATAGATCTAGTTTCCACCCAAATATTCCCACAGATGGACATAAAATCCGACGTTAAAGCATTTCTTAAACATATGAAACATGATCCACTAAAGCATGTAAGAACGACGATCGTAAATAGTAACCACGAAAGGATAATACTTAACAGCCTCACGTACTTCATTTTGAACTACAATGTGGAAGATGTAGTTGAACTGATAAACACGATGTCTTTAACTGCTAAGAAGAACGATTCTGTAATACTTTTGCTGATGACAAAGGGAATAGCAGATGAGAAGTTAGAGAACACGATAAAGTTCATCGCCGATGGTATCATAGAGATGTGCATAAGCGAAACTGGAAACGAAATTCAGAGGTTACTTAAAATACTAAAACTCAAAAGGGTTTTGGTTCCAAAGTCGATATTAAGATACGATTTAACAGAAAAGGGTATAAGGATGGAGTCCGTGATGAGAGTCCTATGAAGATAGTTGAGGGTATTATTGAAGTTAAATCGTTAAGCGATTTCTTAAAAAGGCTCAACAAGACCGGATGTACGATCACGTTTTTGGATGCAAATTACGTTGTGGATAAAGATCACGTTGAGTTTGCCGCTAAGAAGGCTATAAAAGCTTGGAATGAAGGAAGAAGAGTTGCAAAAACCCTTGCAATGGAAATACTGCTTTATTGCGCTGGAAGGAGACAGATATCCGATGCGATTGAAATGGGGCTTAAGGAGGGCTTGAACGAAGTTGTGGCCGTTGTCTTGGAGGATGAATGTGTAGATAAGTTACGAGAGCTTGGTTTTAAGGAACAGCCCGTTCTAAAGCTAGATGGCGCAAAGATCGATAGGATCAAAAAGTTCTTCGATATAAGCGATGATGAATTAAGCATAGTTGGAGTTGATAAACTCTCACTACTGGTTAGAGAAAAGATCGCCCTATTTGATGTCTTCAAATCTGGCTGATTCGAATTGACACTTTACAATTTGTATTATAATGCTTTGTTCTTCCAATACGGCAACTGAATTTTCAGAAGATTAGAAAAACTTTGAAGCAAACGTAGAGGGTTTTGATTCACAGACATCCTTATACTCGCAGTTAGCACAGATTTTCGTGTTTCTAGTTCTTTCAGGAATGAAACCCTTTTTTAGCCTTAAAACTCTTTCAACAAGCTTTAAAACATAATACTTCTCTCTCCTTCCCACCTCGACCGCTCTAAGTTTCCCATCAAAGCAATGATAAACGAATCCCCTGCTACAATCCAATCCGTTTTGCTTTAGAAGCATGCAGAAGGCTGAGATCTTAATCCTATCTTTAAACCAAACCCCCTCATTTGGACTCTTTAAGGATAAAATCAATGGAAACTTTCTATTCTCAACCTCAACTAGTTCATCCAAAATTCCTATTAGCCTGATCCTTTCAGATTTTAACTTAATTTCCCAATCCACTGGTTTAAGATGTTCAAGTGAATAACTAAATTTGAATTTTCTTAGAGTTTTTCTGAATATCTCCTCATCGCCAAATATCTGACTAAACCTTTCGAGAGCCCAACTTTCATCGAATCCCTTTCTTTTACTAAGATAGATCTCCTTAGCAGCGTTAAGCTCGGTTGGTTTAGCTTTATATCGCATTCTAAAGTAGCACAATCTTGGACAAACTAAATAAGTAGTAATTTCACTGACATTTACGAACATTTCAAAAGTTTGGGACGTAAATTTTAAAATTTTTCGATTAAATTATACTCTGTGATTACAGAAATCGTTATTTCTTGGAGGCTAAGAGAATTGGAGAAGCATGAAAGGGATGGAATTTGGGTAACCGATCTGATTAGATGTCCCCTTAAAAGGGAGTTTGAAGAGAAATATCCCGAACTTTACAGAGCATCCGTCTATACTCCAAACACGATTTTAGGCTCATTGGTTCATGTTGGGTTGGAGAACATACTGTCATCAGAACTGAATGCCGAGATCGAAGTCAAAGCTGAGAAGCAGATAGGAGAGTATAAGATAGTAGGCAGAATCGATGCGATCGTTGGTAAAGTTGGAATAGAGATAAAGACTTCGAGAGCAGACATCGACATTCCTTATGAGCACCACGTTTTGCAAGCCAGAATCTACAATTGGTTATACGACTTAGAAAAAACTGTTCTTGTTTACGTTACCCCAGATAGATTTGCAGAGTATTACGTTGAGGATAGAGTAAGCGAAGAGGAGATTTTAAAGCTCATAGTCGAGAAGAAAGCTCCAAGATACGATTGGGAGTGCAGATACTGCCACTTTTCAGTAATATGCCCAAATAAGAAGAAAAGATAGCCTCAGATTGGCGGCTTTTCATCATATCTCAGAGACCCCTCCAATCATCATCGGTCGATTACTTATAAAACTCCAAAGCTTTTAAAATTATTTCAACTATTTCCTCAGGCTTAAAATGCTCGGAATTTATTGCAAGATGGTATATACTTACATCGTCCAAATCGATGCTGTAAAATTTTTTATATCTTCTCTTTTCAAGTTCCTCCCTTCTTTTAGTTTCATTCTTAACCCTTGCTATATCCTTGCCCTCTCTGTTTGCAATCCTTCTATACCTTATCTCTGGACTCGCGTATATCCAAACCTTAAAGGCATCCTTAACCATCCAGCCGGATAGTCTACCCTCAACGACTACGTTATCCTCTTTCTCGGCCATCTCCTTCTGCAACTTGTCGATGTAAAAATCTATGTCTGGATTGGATTCCGCATACTTACTGAACTCCTCAAGAGTCATACCCCTCTCAGCCGCAAGCTTCCTAAAAATTTCTCCAGCTGATATCAGTTTAAATCCTAGCTTTTCAGCTAAAAGCTTTGCTACTGTTGTAGTTCCACTACCCGGAGGGCCTGATATCGTAATCTTCATATCTACCATCCCAGTTTAATAACTTTTTTAATGATCTGCCCTATAAAAATTGAGCATAATAGATACCAGAATAACCACCATGGGATTATAATCACTGGATCGCTCACATGAATTAAGCCCTTAAATGGAACGTTAACCATAAATTGACTTATTCCGCTATAAATCCCAGTGTATCCATGTTCAGCTACATCGTATATCCTATACCAAAGCCAAACCCAAATAGGTATAGTTACAACAACAGTGTAGAACATAGTTCTAAAGTTCATCGACATCAATTCAGCCTGCATAGCGTTAATTTCATCCTTCTGCTTTTCTAACTGCTTTATTAGGAACTGATTATTTTCTCTAACGGCCTTCATATATTTCTTCTGAAACTCCATAATCTTCTGTTGAATCTCCCTCATCCTCTTGTAATCAACCGTAAATTTTTGAATCAATGTTGAATAAAAGGCCGTAAACGATGCAAGGAGCAATATTACGATATGAATTGGCAACGAAAGGAGTGGATCTAATACTGGAGAAACAAACTCAGCCAATCTAATCCTAAATTGAGGGAAAAATATTCCAATGAAAAACACCGCACCCAATATCATGAAAAATTTTTGAATCAGATCCTTCATATCACTCCTCTCCCAAGAACTTTCTAAGCATTGGATGCATTTCGGTAAGTTGCTCTCTTGTCAGATCCTCATAGAAATGATAAGCTATACTAACTGCAAGCAACAATCCCGTACCACTAACATTTCCGACTGTTCCAAGCATGTTAGCTATCAGTGTTAACAGTCCTATAGCCGCACCTCCCAAGATCGTTACCTTAGGTATGTATCTGCTCAGAACCTTCTCGAGGATCTTGGGGTTCTTTCTAAATCCTGGAATCTGCAGTCCTGACTTCGCGATCTGCTGTGCAACCGTTCTGGCATCCATTCCCGAAGTCTCAACCCAAAATATGGCAAAGAGTATACCTCCAACGATCAATATGGTTGCATCTACAAGTAGATGTAAGATTATCATCCAGTCAGGCATGTCTGCAAAGTACGGTGCATATGGATTTCTCGCTGGGTCCTTAACTAAGGCAGGAACCCAGTCATATGGACTTCTAACTGGCGATAGCAGAAACATTAACCCAGATATTGGCTTTGACGTTCCTGGGGCATATTCACCCAATATCGTTATTCCGTGCTGATAGAGTATAAGACCCAGCACCACTATATTGGCCTGCAAAGCCCTAACGAAGATCATCGGCAGAACACTTGCATAAATCAGTTTTATTGGGAACCTACCCCTAGCTCCTCTAACAAGCGTATGTGCCAAAGGTATCTCGACTCTCGTCCCCTCGGCAAATACGACGAGCAATATTATAACGATGGTTGTTATCAAGGCGAGGATTCCACCATCGATGAATATGAAGGCCAAGCCACTCAGCGACAACAGGTAGTCTATCGGATAGTGGGTGAATATGTAATACAGTCTTGGGAATATCCCCGGTGGAAGCTTACCGGTTGGTGAGACCCAGTTAAACAACCCAATGACTATAGCCTGAGATATACTAGCCAGTATGAACAGGCTAACACCGCTTCCGATACCCCATTTCGAAACAACTTCATCCATATAGACGATTAAAACTCCACCGATGAACAGTTGAATGAATATCAAGAATGATATCAATTCGGGAGGAACACCCAGATTATTAGCCAAATCAACATTTGGCTTGAGAAAACCACCCAATATCTGCGGAGCTGCTTCAAGGGCGATCATCACAAATACCAAAAACCTCTGGAAATCTTGATATGCAGCTCTATCTTCAGGATTCGTTAAATCCAAACGAATTATCCCAGCTCCAACCAAAAGCTGAAGTATGATCGATGCAGTAACTATCGGACCTATACCCAGCGCAAGGATGGAACCGGTGGCACCAGCAAAAAACGCTCGATATTGAGCAAAGATGTCTATGGATTCTGGAGAAAGACCAAAAACGGGAACGTTTGTAAGAATGAAGTAGAGGAGAAGAATTCCAATGGTCCAACCAAATTTCTCTTTAAAAGGGACATGTCTTTTCGGTCTTTCAACGCTAGGTATCCTCTCAAAGTAAGGCTGGAGTCTCCTTAAAACATCATTTATATCCATAGTCAGGCCTCCAGTATAACCTTACCCCCAGCCTCCTCAATCTTCTGAATTGCTGTTTCGGTTGCGGATGGGACTTTAACTTCAACTGGCTTTGTGATTATACCCCTACCCAGCAGCTTCGTGTATCCTAGGGCCGTTAGGTCAATTGAATATCTGTCTCCCTCCTTAGTGGCCAATCCGAGCTCAACGAGTCTGTCGATTATCTCATCGATGTCATCAACGTTTATCTCTGGGCGAGAGTAGAGGAACTTGTACGTATAATCGTCGAGCTTGCCTTCCTCCTTGAGCCTTCTCAGAGTCTTCTTGTGGAAACTTTCGGCCCTATACTCCTGCTGAACTACCTTCGGCCTCGTGAATCCATACTTACCGAACTGGTAAAGCCCGAGCTTTGCGAGCTTTATGAACTTGAGGTACTTGTGCTTGTGAACTCCAGCGTTTCCTCTACCTCCTCTACATCCAGCACCTCTGTTTCTCCTATTCCTTCCTTTTCCGTGGGTTCTTGAGCCTCTGAACTTCTTAACCTTCTTTTTCGGCATGGCTATCACCTCATCTTATACAGTAGCTTGTTTATATCCTTTCCGTGATAACCTAAGCTTCCTCTTGGGTAGTGCCACTTTATGTTTTTAAGTCCTCCCCTTGGTGGATGCAATCTAAAAACAGGCTTTAAGTCCGGCAAATCCTTCAAACTTGCCTTTCCTTCAATTACCGCTTTTGCAAACTCCTCTATGGAGTTGTAACCGGTCTTCTCCTTCACGTATTCGTCTGTCAGTGGTTTATCACCGATCAACCTTCCCCTGTTTCTCAGTAACATTGCAAGAGTCTCCGCGTCTATTTCACCAAAAGCTACGTAGTCCTTGACAACCTGCAGCATACCCCTGTACGATGGGGTGTCTGGGATAACAACGCAATGATATCTCTTGTGCAGTCTGAGCATCTTTAAGGTGTCTCTAATCTTTCTGTGAACACCGACGGTTCCTCTAATCCTGACAACCGCAAGTAGAGCCATTGACATCACCTCTTTACGAACATCGTCTGCTTTAGAGCTTCAAAAGTTGCCTTTGCAAAGTTTATCGTCGTTTTTGTCTGTCCTCTCGTGAATGTCCAAACGTCTTGTACTCCAGCCAATTCGAGAACCTTCTTCGCAACCTTTCCGGCAACTATGCCCAATCCCTTCGGACCGGGCATCAAAGTTACTCTGACACTTCCAGCAGAGCCTGTCACTTTGAATGGAATCGAATGAGGCTCTCCGCAACCGCATTCCCAAGAACCGCAACCCCTCTGAACCTTAAATATGTTTATCTTAGCATCATTTATGGCCTTCTGAATAGCCGGAGCCACTTGTGAAGCTTTACCGACACCGACTCCCACGTATCCGTCTCTATTACCAACTACAGCGGTAACCCTGAACTTCGTTCTTCTACCGCTGTCTGTCATTCTTTGCACCATCGAAATCTCGAGAACCTCATCCTCCAAGTCTGGAAGTAGAATGTCAACTATCTCAGGCTCTTTTAATGGTAATCCGCTTGCGAGAGCTTCATCTATTGTTTTAATCTTACCCTCCGCTACAAGTTTACCCAACCTCGTCCTCGGAGCCCAATCCTCCGTCATGCTCCCACCATTATCCTTTCTTTAACTTCTTCAACATGTTTCGGCAAATCCGTCGGCTTCAAACCTCTCCTCTCATATTCGGTAAACCTTTCAGGAGCCATCTGGTAGTAGGCGGCTATATGTTCACCCTTTATACGAGAATCGTCAGGCAGAACTTCTGGGCTATGCGGGATCTCCATTCCCGCTTCAACAGCTCCTCTAAGTACTGCAAAAACCCTTCCACCTCTCGTAGGTGTATGCAAACCGATGTCGAGAACCGCCTCGTTGATTCCCTTCTCCAACGCTTTCTTGCCGACGAGCAATCCCGTTAGATAGGCAGCCGGAGTATTGTTCAGATCTCCTTTCCATCCGTAATCTCTTGCAAGCATAGAGGAGTCGACACCGACGAGCACCCTATCTCCATCTGGATGATACTCTATGATTTGCGCGATCACCCTCGTGTTTGTGATCCTAACCACTAATCTCGGCTTCCTTGATAGGAGGAGCTTGAGCCTCTTTCTGTAGTTAGTCTTTCCTTCCCTCCTCCTTCTATAAGGAACTTTCTATCTTGGCCCTCTAGCCCTTACATCACCTCTTCCTTCTTAATCAAACCTAAGGACTCAAGATAAGCGTTAAGGTGTGACACGCTCCTAAATTCTCCACCCTTAGCCTTCATATAGAGCATCCTATACGTCTTCCTGTCTATGATACCCTTATCCCTCAGATACCTCAACCTCCTCCTCAAAGCTCTGATTCTAAGAACCCACGCCTCCTTTCTTGAAAGTCTTGCCGTCTTTTTACCCTTTCTGCTTCCATGCCCTCTCCGTCTTCCTTTCCTCTTCTGAGCCCTTATCTTGTTAATCCTAACCCTGCAAACACCCTTGACTGGCTTTCTCTTTATTAGTCCCCTTTCAATCAGATTTCTTATATCCTCCTTTGTTGCGGCCGAAGCGATCTCATCCAAAGCTGAGGGATCAAACCAAACCCTGTTCATTCCACACTTCAATACCTGAGCCGCCAATCTTCTCTGCAGCCTCAAATCCATAACCATCACCTTGTGGATGGATTGAGAATCTTAATTCCCAATTCCTTAGCCTTCTCTTCAATCTGCAACCTCTTCTTCATACCCACGCACGATGCTATCCTTATGGCCTGCCTTTCCGGATTCACCTTCTCAAGGTCTTTGACATTGTATACCAGTACTTCCTCGTAGCCAGATGGATGTAAACCCCTTACAGCTTTCGGTGAACCAAATCCGACACTGACCAGTATTCTGCCACTCCACTTTCCTCCTACCCTCTCCCTCCACTTGTTGTGCAAGCCCTTTGGTCTTCTCCAGCCTTTGTCTCTTAACCTGAGTTTCTTGTGAGCTTCAAAGTGTCTAAATTCAGGTTTTCTGGCTTTTTGTCTTCTTCTAACCTTAAGAAGCCTCGCAATTTCGGGATCGAGCTTCATAAAACCACCTCACTTCGGCTTTTCAACGATGTAAATTCCATCCTGAAACACTCTTGGATCCAAACGCTTGATCTTGGTAGCCTGCTCGAGATTTGCAGCTGTTTGCCCGCATTCTTCTTTATCAATACCCTTGACGATTATCTCCTGACCTCTGATTTCAACCTTGGCTCTTCCAACGATCTTAGCCCTTCTCGGATGCTTTTCTCCAAGGAAGTTCTCGATTATTACCTCATCTCCTTCAACTCTAAGCTTGATGGGGAAGTGAGCGTAAACTACCTTAAGCTTGTACTCGAAACCTTCGGTAACGCCCCTTATTAGATTCCTTATGTGAGCCCAGAATGTACCGACCATCGCTTTAAGTCTTTTTCTCTCTTCCTTTGCATAGATCCTGATGCTGCCGTTTACCTTCTCAATGTAGACTCCCCTGAACTTCAGAAATCTTGAGTTCTCACCCAGCGGACCTTTTACAGTGATTGTGTAGCCCTTCGTAGTGTCTCCCTCGATGTTGACTTCAACGTTCTCTGGGATCGGAATGAATCTTTCAATGCCAGCCATCGTTATCACCTCAGTAGACGTAAGCAAGCAGAACACCACCCAAACCGAGTTCTCTTGCCTCTTTTTGCGACATCACACCCTTGGTCGTGGACACGATTAGGATGCCAAAGTCTCTTGCTGGCAGATATCTCTTTTCAAATTTCTCGTACTCTGTCCTCTTCACCGAGAACCTCGGCCTGATAGCCCCGCAGTCATTTATCCTTCCGCAGAGCTCTACGATGAACTTACCTCCTCTGTGATTTTCGACGTATTCAAAGCCCTTTATGTAACCATGCTCCTTCATAACCTTAAGAACGTTGCCTATGAGCTTTGAAGCTGGCTTAACTACACATTTATCCTTTCCAACCCTCTCAGCGTTCTTTATCGCGGACATCGCATTTGAGAGAGGATCGCTAACCATGATGTATCACCTCACCAGTACTTCTTGAATCCTAACTCTGAAGCTACCTCCCTAAAGCACTGTCTACAGAGATATATACCGTACTTCCTGATCAAACCCCTCTTCCTACCACACCTCCTACACTGGTTGGCTCCCCTACCGAAGATCTTGTTCTTGGGTTTGCTTGCCATATTACACCACCTCCACACCCAACGACCTTAGCCATTCGATAGTCTCCTCCTTCGTAATCCTATGTCTCTTTCCAACCTTAGTTTTACATCTCCTCCTTTTGGCAACTCTAAATCCCCTTCTCTTGAGCACAACGCAGACATCCATTCCAAATATACCGATTTCGGGATCGTAATCTACTCCCGGTAGATCGATATGCTCCTGAATACCAAAGGAGAAGTTACCATCGTTTATCGATCTTGCACTGAGCTTGAACTCCTTAACCTTCAGAGCATCCAACAGGAATTTCATCGCCTTTTCTCCCCTAAGCGTAACCTTGCAACCTATGGCTTCACCCCTTCTAATTCCGAAGTTCTTAATAGTCTGAGTTGCGTAAGTTGCCACCGGCTTTTGTCCAGTAAGTTGTTCAAGGAGCTTCATCGCCTTCTTGTGTCTCTCACCGCTTTCACCAACACCGATGTTGATGACTACCTTATCAATCAAAATCTCTCTCATCGGATTTTCTTCCTTCTTCTTTTTCTTCTCCTCCTTAGCCTCTACCTTTTCAACCGTTACCGCTTGCATACCTTACACCCCCAGATCAATCACAGGCTTGTCGGGGTCCTTCTTACCTACTACGAAGATGTAATCGACAATTGTGGTGAACTCTCCCTTCTCAGACTCAACCGTTACGAGGTTCGGTGCGGAACTTCTGACTATCTTGTACTCCTTGATCCTACCAATTTCACCAGCGTGGCTTCCGCCGGTAACCATCACCAGAGCACCTATCTCAAACGGCAGATGATCTATGATCTTCTTTTCTGGAATCGTCATCAGAATG
>CAZBFC010000044.1:0-11108 GCA_964491095.1 uncultured archaeon
TTATGCTACCCCCAACAACCCCAACAGCCATCGGGAGCTCGATGTAACCGACCAGATCACCATCCTCATTCACTTCATAGTGTGTAAGTGGTTTGTAACCGTGCATCGCAGCATAGGCATGTGCTCCAGCCTCCACAGCCCTGAAGTCGTTTCCCGTTGCTATCAAAACTGCCGCAATTCCGTTCATTATCCCCTTGTTGTGGGTTGTACATCTGAAGATATCAGCTTTTGCAAATTCATATGCATCTACTATCGCTTCAACAACTTCCTCACCACCCACAGCCTCCTTATCGAATATAGCTTTGGCCGCTGCGATTCTATAAATGCTTAAGTTGGATAGTATCCTCAACAAAACTCTTCCACCCGTAATTTTCGCTATAAGAGGCGCCACGTGTTCGCAAACCGAATTTACAAAGTTTGCACCCATGGCATCTTTGACATCGATCAACAGGTTCACTATCAGCATAGGCTTTCGACCTTCAACTACCCTCACGTTTAAATCTTTGCAACCTCCTCCCAACTTGATTATACTTGATTCTATCTCATTAGCCTTTGAGATTATCTCATCCTTATGTCTTAAAATTTCAAATTTTGCAGAATATGGATTGTCGGTTAAAACCTGAATCTGCCCGATCATGATCGAACCAGTATAATGAGTTGTGAATCCACCCTTGACTCTTGCAATCCTTGCGGCGTTGCTTGCAGCCGCAACGACACTAGGTTCCTCTATGACCATTGGAATTAGATAGTCTCTACCATCGATTAGGAAATTTGTGGCTATACCCAAAGGAAGCTCGAACGTACCAATGACATTTTCTATCATCCTGTCGGCCACATCCAAAGAAAGTTTTGCAGTTTTTTTGATAAGCTCTTTCTCTTCATCACTTAACTCTGCAAATTCGGCCACAATTCTGAGCCTTTCTTCTGGTGTAAGCTTATAAAATCCACTTATTCGGGATGTCTTCATAGCCAACGATAGTCATTAGATATTTAAAAATCTTCGAACATCCGATGTTATGTAATCTAGCAAAGTTCCCCTAGCTTCCCTTATCTTAAGCCACTCAACGATCTCCTTAAATCCTCCTCCAGCTAAGCCGTTTGCAATTATCGCTGCTCCTTCAGCAGACTGCTTTGCAAATCTAAATCCTCTAAGTTTTACGGCTTTAATCCCACTGAACTCCACAAATTCGTCGTAAAATACATCGAAAAACTTTCCAGAAACTATAACGATGTAATCGTCCAACGAAACACTTACAGCTCTAATTCCCTTCATTATGAATTCACACAACCATTCAACAGCAAAATCCGGCAAATCCTCAAGTTTATCGATCTTATAACCCATATCCCCAAGCAAACTTTTAACACCACCACTGAAGAGCAATGATTTCGGAAAATCCCGCAACAAATACGCCAACTCTCCATCAAATGCACCAAGAGATGAAAGGGCTGGAAATCCGGAGGATCCGCCGATCCCATCCACGATTCTGCCACCTCTCACAGCTATAAATGCGTTGAAGCCGTATCCAGCTTCGACAAGCACAAAGTTCTGTTTATCGTAGGAAATTCCATTCTTTGCAAGTTCGTAAACAGCTAGAGCGACTGAGCAAAGTTTATCAGACGTCCCCATGTCAATTCGATTAATCTTTCTGTGTTTTGGAATAGTGGGAAGATGAATTATCCCAGGAATTGTCCAAGTTATCTCACCCAGTTTGCTTTTTCTAATCAATTCTATGAGCTTTCTAATACCCATTACAGTTTTGTCAAAGTTCAACGTCATAAGGAACACATCCTCATCGCTAAGCTCGCTGAACCTCTTAACTGGCAATCCATAGCCAGATACCCCAGCAATAACATCTGGATCTATCTCTTCCAACGCCTTAAGAACAATTTTGGGATTCTTCCTAACTTCAGACGTTAAAAATGTACGCTTAAGTAGAGGTTTATCACCTTCGAGCACGAATATTTCAAAGGTGTATGTGCCAGCATCTATACCTGCTGAAATCATTGCCATAGGTTACCCCTTAATATATGTTCTATCCTGTCGGTGGTGGATTTCATGTACCTGTAAAACCAGACCAAATAGCTTTCTCCATCCTTTTCCGGCTCTGAAAATTCTGCATTGATTCCCATTCTTCTAACGTGCTCCTTAAAAAGCTCAAACACATCTAAATCGTAAAATCTGAGCCTCATTTTTTCACAAACTTTCTTTCCTTCGTATACTTCCCTAATACTCTCAACCATAGCTTTCAAAATCGACTCTCCCAGTCTTAAACATCTCTCCCTAAACTCTTTCTCATCTTTACACAGCTCAAAAGCCTGGAAACCTTCTCTGATTATCCTTGAAAACATAAAATCCTTAGCGTATTCTCCGAAAAATCTAAAAGCATAGCTTAGGTCTGAGCAGTTCGATTCACTTGTCGTGTATTTAATTGGTTGTCTCTTCATCTTTGGATCTTTGATAACTATCCCCTCTCTTCCTTTCTTGCCTAGGTCTCTGATAATATCCTCAGCTACTTCATGAGCCTTTGAAACGTGAACTTCCGCCAAAATTGGAGCAAGATCGAATCCGTACTCCTCTGCAAGCTTCTCTTTTTCTTTGATCGGCAATGGTACGTTCGTCCGCCTATCCCTAATATCAAAAACATAAAAATCTATAGTTTTCACACCATACACATCCTTTGGTACGAACGGCGATTCCTCTCCAACAGCTTCACAGCATAACATTAAATTGGGATGATCTTTAAAAAAATCAGGATTTATAAGCATTCTTACCTTTTCGGTCGTGTAAGGACAGATAAAACCGCCCCTCGTAATTGCATAAAGATTCTTACCGAACTTAACAACCCTGACGTTGTAACCGTTCATCTTCTCCTCAAGTACAACCTCTCCCCTGAAGTGCTTCTTTATCGTTGGATATAGAGTTAGAGCCCTCTTAATCTTGGGATATCCTCTAACGATCTCCAAGCCGTCGATAGTTTTAGCTATCAATGTTCCCTCCTCAAATTCTCCGAATTTTCTGTCGAGCTTTAAAGCCTCGATGACATCTCCGAAGAAGGGATGTCTGATAAAAGCCTCTCTAAGTATGTTTTTTTCTTCAAGTCTCTTTGCCGCTATTGGTGACAGGTTCAAAGCTTCTGCAACGAACTTCATAAAAATTCACTGTAAAGATTACTTGAGTTTTGAATACAGGAAGTTCATCAGATCTCTTTCGGTTATTATCCCCTCTAGTCTTTTGTTGTCGACGATTAGAGCAACTCCTACTCCAGCTTCAACCATCCTCCTAACAACATCGGAAATCTTATCTCTACTTTCAAATGTGAGGGGTTCCTTGTTCATCATAATCGCATCGTTTGAAAGCAATGTTGTCAAAGGTTTTTCTAAAGCATCCTTTACGTTTCCAGTTTCGAGCATTCTAAAAGCTTCTCCCACTCCAAAGTACCTCAAAATCTCTCTCACTGTGATTAACCCCATTAAAACGCCATCCTTTATCACAGGTAACCTTCTGATCTTTTTTGATATCATCAGTTTCATAGCCTCCTCGATCGTCATGTCCGGTTCGGCGGTAATCACTCCGGCTGTCATGTACTCTCTAACGTAACCATCCAACCTCGTTTGGTTGGCCAAATATTTCAAAATGTCCCTCTCTGTAATAATTCCAATAACTTTGTTTTCTTTATCTACAACGGGACAGCCTCCAACTTTCCTTTCCAGCATCAACTCTAAGGCATCCTCCCATGAATCTTTACAGTTAACTGTAATGACATCTCTGACCATGATCTCATCCACATACTCGTTTACGGCCGCAGAAAGGTTACCGTCATACCTCTCAACCACGATCTTATGCTTGTCTCCGCCTCCAAAGAAGTTCACCAGATCTGTTGCTGAGATTATTCCCTCAAGCCTTTTGGTTCCGGCATCCGCAATCGGCATCCTTCTGAAGTTGCAGTTTATCATCATCTTTAGCGCGTTCATTACGGTTGAACGGGGTGGAATCGTTTTAACGTCCTTTGTGGCTAAATCCATAACGCTACCGAACTTCATCAATACCCCTCATGGGCACAGTCTTCACATAACTTTAGGCCGTCAACATCGATAAGTCTTTCCGTAAGTCTTCCACACTTCTCGCACTTACCTCCCATCTCCTCACTTTCAAAAGTTCCGGGGTTCCTCAAAAGGGCTGCAAATTCACCCAGATCTATCGCAACACTGAGAATGTCATTGTCCGTGATTATTCCAACCAAGTTGCCGTTATCGTCGATTATCGGTAATCTTCTTATTCCCCTCTTCCTCATTATATCTGTTGCTTCCCTTAGGCTCGTAGTCGGCTTGATCGTGATCAGCGGTGAACTCATGATCTCCTCGAGCTTAACCTTTGAAGGAACCTTGTTTCTGGCCACAACCTTCTTAAGTATGTCTCTCTCTGTAACGATCCCAATCGGCTTACCGTTTTCAACTATGATGATACTTCCGACACCAAATTCGAGCATCTTTCTTGAAGCGTTTAGAAGAGATTCATCCTTTCTTGCAGTACAAACATCTCTTGTCATTATTTCCTTCACTGGAATATCAGCCTGCATTAGCACCACCATTTAAAAGGTTTTTGCCTAGTTTTTAAAGCTTTTTGCAAGATCATCCTCCAGCAATGGGAGGAAAGATCGCGATCTTATCTCCGTTCCTGAGCTTGATTTCCTTGAGATCTTTTACGTTTCTACCGTTTATCGTGATTATCCTGTCAACTCTAATCTCATCATTTTCATCAAAAACCTCATAATAAAAATCATCACCCAATATCTTCGATGCATTGGTTATTGCCGATTTAAAGTCGTCACATTCGACTTCGATCGACTTAGTTCTATATTTATCTCTGAGCGTTGCGAATAGTTCGATCTTCACCTTCATCTCTACACTTTTGCATCGTTAGGGTTTTAAAGTTTCGTCTTGAAAGTTCTTCATACTCGAAATTAAGTTGTGAGATAGAGAGGATGAAATTAAGGGGATTATGTGGATCTTGAACTCACGCCCCGATCTGATCACGTTCATCTATGAGCCAATAAATTCTGGAAATCATCTCCAATAACCGATCTGTCTTGTTGAGGCTGTGAAGGTTAAAGCCAGTGGTAGTGACCCGAGGCAACCCTGCGAGGAGATAACTTGAAGAGAGTTTAGCGTAATTCTGTATTCTCCGAGAAGATTAGAGGATGATGCGAGGCTGTTAAAGATGTATTGATGCTATTTAGCGAATTCGAGAATGAAGAGATAGTAGAGCATGACAAGCTTATCAAAGAGGTCGAATGAATAGTGAGGTAGAACATTCTGTTCCTTGACCCTCGTAGAAAGCTTTTAAAACATCAGAGCAGACTCAACTTATTGATTATCAGAAGAGAGATCGTGAAAAGCTTTTGGTTTAATGAAGGTTATTTAAGTCCGTTTTCTCCTCTCGACTTCTTCTCTAATGGTCCTTTTTATCTCTTCTTCACGCTTCAACAACTCGTTCGGACTTTCAACATTGAACCAAAGGATTTTCCAGTCTGATAGTACCTTTTCCTTCCTTTTGTCTCTTTCTTCAGGATGCCATCGAACATGTCCAACTTCTATCGCAAGCTTGATGTCTGGAAACGCAAAGTCGAGTATGTATCCTTTAACCTCGTATTGGAATTCGTAGTCTATAAATCCAATATCTTCGAGAAATCTCTTCATTATCAATTCGAGTTGAGTATTAGACGTCGGAATAGTCCTCTTCGGAGGCCTTCTGAGGATTAATTGTCCTAGGCGATAGTAAACTTCCGTATAAGGTTGAAGTTTCAAGTTGAGCAGATACGCGTATGCCTTCTCCTTGGATTTACATAGCGCTAATATTTCTTCAACACTAACTTTTCCTTTTAGTTCTGGGATTTCCTCTATCAGCTCTTTCAAGTGTCTTTCGGTTATTCTTTCCCAATCGACGATAATCTCTACCATATCATAATATTAAATTTTTTTAATATATAATTATTTCCAACCCCTTAGATTGTAATACTCTTCAAGCATTTCTTCAAACGCTTTTCTATCCACAACACCGTTTTCGGTCGGAACTTTAAAGAAGAACTCTGGTAAGTAGTCATCTTCTCTCTTCAAACCCAGTCTGAGGTTTATCTCTCTTGCAAGGTTTATGACGTCGCTTCCAACTTTTAACATGTCTTTAACGCCTATATTCTGTCCGGTTACAGCATTATATAGTTCTACGACATCCCTCTCGTACAGAGGACCTATCTCTGGCAGAGTCAGAAATCTACAAATTATGAGACAGTCTGTGAAACCGTAGAAGTTCTCCAACCTAACCAAAGTTTCAGCTTGCTTATCCGGCTTGAATCTGTTCAAGCCACCTGACAGATTTGGTCTGTAAATGCAATGCTTTATATGGCAGGCGCCTCTATAGCTAACAGCGTAACCTAAAGCTACGCCCATAAGCCCACGAGGATCATAGCCAGGGGGCTCTAATCCTTTTACATGTACTCCCTCCACCCCCAACGATTTCGCGAATCTCTTAACACCTTCAGCCAGCCTATCACCAATACCCTCCCTAAAGGCGATCTTTCTGATTAAATCGAGTACAGCATCTCCATCCCCAAATTTATACTTTTCATCGATGATACCCCTTTCACATAGGTAAAACAGAAAAGCTATCACATTTCCAGCTGAGATCGTATCCATACCGAACATATCACACAATAAATTGGCTTCAGCAATCACTTTCGCATCTCTTACCCCACAAAGGCTTCCGAATGCGAATAAAGTCTCGTATTCAGGGCCTTCCACTTCACTGCCATCGAACCTTGAGATCTTTGCACATCCAACCTTACAACTGTAGCAAGATTTCTTTCTCACGTAAAGCTTAACGACATCATCAAAAATTTCATAATCGAATCTACCTTTCTGCCAGTAGTTCGTAGGTAAAACCCCAAGCTCATTCGTAAGTAAAATCATCTTCGGTGTTCCATACTTCGATATTCCATCCAAAACATCCAATCGACCTTCAAATTCCTCTCTAAGCTGTTCAAATTTTTCATAGTCCGCTATGGATTCTTCCAAATCGAGTGAACCACTAACTGCAATAGCCTTAACCTTCATATAACCTAAAACCGCTCCACCACCGCATCTTCCAAATTCTCTCCCCTTTGCATGTTCTATGCATGCAAATCTGACAAGATTTTCCCCAGCCTGCCCAATCGAAGCAATCTGAAAACCTTTACCTAATTCTCTCTTCAGTAGATCCTCAGTCTCAAATGTGTTCTTACCCCAGAGCCAATCTGCATCACATATCTCTATGTCTTCATCTTCGATCCGAATATAGACCGGTTTATCCGACCTACCCTGTAAGATTACAGCCAAGTAACCAGCCCTTCTGAGCTCCCTCCCGAAGAATCCACCGCATGAAGAATCCGCAATAAATCCGGTGAGTGGGGAGATGAAGACAGCTTCACATCTAGAAAGACCACTCAACCTTAAGCCAGTTAAAGGCCCAGATGCGAAGATTATCAAATCCCTTCTAAGATTATCGTTTAAGATCTTAAATCCCAAACCCTTCCCACCGATGAAATATCGCTCTTCTCCATTCAGTTTTCTTACCTTAACTTCTCTCCTTGACAGATCGATCACTGCAACTTTATCCATATCGATCCCTCCTCATGTCTATCTTCCTTGGGAACTCCGTTAGAATTTCACAGCCATCCTTCTTTACGACCACGACATCCTCCACTCTAACTCCACCCCACTTTCTATAGTACAATCCGGGTTCAACCGTAAATACCATTCCAGCCCTAAGCACGTCCTCGTTTTCGAATATCCTTGGTTCTTCGTGGATATCCAAACCAACTCCATGTCCAGTTGAATGAATGAAACCTTCACGATACTTCTTTCTGAGCGTATGGTACCCTCTCTCCTCCAAAACATCACAAACAGTGTAATGTACTTCTTTGGCTGTGATACCATCTCTTATAATTGAGATCGCCTTTTGCTGAGCCTCGATAACAGCATCGAGCATATCTTCAATTTCTGGACAATCGTCCAATATGACCGTTCGGGTGAAGTCAGAGTAGTAGCCATGCTTCCGACTTTTCGGGAATATGTCTATTATCACATGTTCATAGATCTCTCCGTATCCAATGCAATGGGGATCTGCCGAAAGCTTTCCAGAGGAAACTATCGTATCCTGGGCAAGATAGCCCTTGGCAAATAGGAAAGTCTCAATCTCGTTCCTTAATTTATCGCAATCTTTAACACCGTTTCTCAACAACTTTAATGCAAGCTTAAACGACTCTATTATCGCCTTGCTTGTGTCCTTAATTTTCTCGATTTCATCTCTGCTCTTTATTGCCCTCATCTTTTGGAAGGGATTCTGGACAACTTCAACTTCAAAGTTCTTTAAGAATTCTAACGCTAGGAAGGCTGGAAAATCAGGTGGAATCAGAATTTTGTTAGCTTTATGTGTCTTTAAAAGTTCTATTAGAGTTTGAGATAACGCCTTTTTTGAATCCTTAAGCTCCTTAAGCCTTTCGTGGTAGCCCAAATCTGTGAAGGATGCTATCTCCTTAACCCTGCTCTCCCTTAACGCTCTGTTCTTTTCCATTTCTGGAACTACGAGTAGGTCCGTTCCATCTATTCCGACTATGTAAAATGCCGAATTTGGAATCTTAAACTTCGTAGCGTAATAGAAGTTGTTGTTTCCAGAGTGTTGGACGTAAAACTGGGCATCATGCGCTTTGAGTAGCTCATGGATCATGGTAGATCTTTGAGGTCATCTAAAGATATGTCTTTTCACACCACTCATCCTGATGAGTGGTTTGGACAGATGTCTTCTCGCGCATGGGGGCACTTCATAAAACCCTGTATCCAAATCTCTTTCGATTTTTCTTTTGATCTTTTCAAAAGCTCTCGTCTTACATCTTTTACATCTAAAACCCTTCCCTCTGCCGGCTGAGTCCATTCTCCTTCCGCACTTTGGGCAGATCGGATTTTCTTCAACCCAGATTTCTGCAAGTTCGATTACGTTTATCTTTTCCAGGTTTATTGTATCCCTCTTCATCGATCCGTAAACTTCCACCAGATCCCCTTTCCTTAGCTTTCGAATTATATGCCTAAACTGCTTCGTCGGCTCAAAGGCAGCACACTTTACCTCACCAAATTTTGTCTCTATTGTAAAGAACACATGCCCCCCAGTTATGTCGTACGGTTCCTCCACAACTCTCCCTCTAAGGATATAGGAATGATAGTTTTCCACTTTATCGGTTTCATCTTCATGAATCAGATGCATGTCCGTCCCTTGGTTCGTTATGAAGACCATGTACTTATCGATCGGTTCGGTCTTAACCATTTCAAAAGCTTTCATCACAGCATGAAAATTGTCTCCTCTTATGCCGAAAAGAACAGGATCTGGTGAATTTGGAACCGCCACAACTGTTTCATTGCACCAGTCAACCGTATCCCAAGTTCCTGGATATGTCTCATAATCGGCATCGAAGAAAGATTCTTCATCTATCTCCCTCTTAGTTCCAAACCTTTCCGGCTTCCTGTAAGCGAGAACTTCGATCGTGTAATCTGTAAGCTCCAATCCAATGGCTGCCAGTGCTCCAATTAAGCCTAAACCCTTCTTGAACCTCAAATGGGGAAGCATAAACTTACCGATTATGAATAGTGCTTCGTCCAATAAAACTACGTCTCTAACGGCTTTTAACGCGAATTTGGAGAGATAGTTCAGGATGTCATCTCTCTCAGCATCAACAAAGACAACACCGGGATTTGTTCTCTCATCCTCAAGCTCTGCATATTCTTCAACGATCTCACGAACTATATCAATTACCTCATCCCTTTTTGAATCGTCAAACTCAACTAGGAATGATACAGCCCCATTACCCCTTGTTTTAAATGGTATTGTGGGATTTAGCCTGATAAGACGGGGAAAGCCAATAAGTCTAATTCCTTCTTTCTCAAGTCTCTCAATGGCAAGCGTTGCTAAATAAGTTGTACACATGCCTTTTGGGGAATCCGTGTCATCCATTCCAATCCACAGTCTCATCTTGGCAAGAATTGGTTGAACTTCATAAGAGTTTTACGAATAAAATATAAAAAATTAGAAGAGATCGTACCTTTCAAGCCAAACAAAACTTTCCCTTCTTCTCTTAACCGTGATTGGAATCACACCTCTTTCGAATTCCTCCTTTGCAATTTCAAGAGGATCAGTTTTATCCGTCTCAATCAACACAGGAGCTCCCATTGCTATCTGTAAGGCTCTTGCACCGATTATCCTCGCTTTCTCAAACCGAGTATATTTAAAAGGAAATGTTGTTTTGATAGGCATCACCCCTTATGGGGCCGCCGAGATTTGAACTCGGGTCACCGGCTCCCGAAGCCGGGAGGATAACCAGGCTACCCTACGGCCCCACGGAATCCGTGGAAGCGGGCAAACTCCTTAATGATAGATTTATAAGTCAGGAACATCCTCCTGCAGCAGTACCTCTCAATACCCAACTCATCCAAAGCTTCCTTTGGTGTCTTACCTTCCTCCTCAACCTTCCTGCGGTATTCCTCATATAGATGTCCGATTACAGCTCCGCAGCTAAAACATCTGACGGGAAACATAATAAATCACCTGTACGAAGTTTGTCTCCTCTTTCTCGCACCCCTTCCACCCTGCTTCTTTGGCTCCTTTCTTCTCACATCGTTTACAAGTAGATATCTATCATACTGCAGATAAGCTTTTCTCAGTTCTTCATCACCGCTCCATTCCACAAGACCTCTTGCTATGGCCGTCCTTGCAGCCTCAGCCTGTCCCATGAATCCTCCGCCCTTAACAGTCACATCGATATCTACCTGCTTAGCTAGATCCTTGGCTATGATCAAAGGCTCCATTATCGTCATCCTAGCCAGTTCAGGCTGGAAGATTTCGAGGGGTATCTTGTTGATCCTGACCCTACCTACTCCCGGTCTTACTACAGCTTTAGCGATGGCGGTCTTCCTCTTACCGCTCGTTATGACGATCCTCATGATCAAACACCCCTAAAGCCGAGGTATCTGCTTATATCTGCTAAAGTTACATACTTATCTGTTTTTGAAACTTTCTCATACAGGGCACA
>CAZBFC010000045.1:0-3021 GCA_964491095.1 uncultured archaeon
AGTGAAGTTCGTCTAGAACTCTGATAGCCTCATCCACGACATCCTTAACGCTGTTAGGAGTTACGATGTCATATTTGCCAGAAACGTCATAGATGAAGGACAAAAATTCGACAGCGGGATCTATAAGCTCGGTAATAGCTCTTAATTTGACTTCTAAAGATTCTTTTTGTTCAAATGCATTAATCATTTGGACATAAGCATCACGATACCTACTGAAGAGATCACGAAGCGTTAAAGCATCCCTTTAACTCGAATCTATCGAGAGCGTTGTAAAGGATTGATTGAAGAGTATCAACTGCTTGAATAATGTTCTTAACAACACGATCCATGCTTATCACCCATACATAGGGAAAAGATTTTCTTCTTTCTTAGCTAATTTGGATTTTACATAGTTCTCTACGAATTTCTTGAATTCGTCTAACTCGTTAATTTTACCAGAGATATCTTTCAAATCCTTTTCAAGAGATTCAACCTTTTTACTAAGATCTGATAAATCTCTTGCACCCTTGATCGAAGATTCTAAAACGGACAGACGCTGACGTAATGAATCCAACCCAGTATGCAGTGCGGATAACCAAGAAATAATGAAAGCAAACACCGTGTAAAGATCACAGAGATATAAAAACGCATGAATCTTTGATTCCAAAGCAGATAAAAGATATGGATTAGATACCCAATCTAGCTGATTTAAGAGTGCATTTTTTTATTAGTTAAATCTATATAAAGTGCTTCAAGAATATTCCGAGCAATGCCATCAAGATCTTTTTCAAACTTGTTGTAAACCTCTACAAAATTATTATAAGCACGATTTATACTATTTATATATCCCTTAACGAGTTTTACAATTCCCGATTCTTTCATTTCTCGGACCACCTCCCCTTCTTCTTAAGCCATTCAGTCAAAGCTTCCTCCAAAATCTTATAGAGAGGAATCTCCAAGTCTATCGAAGCTTTTCTAACCTCTTTCCAAACATTCGTTGGAACCCTTATGGACGTTACAGTGATATCCACATCCGGCTTTGGTTTTGGCATAAAAACTACTCAACTACAGGGTATAAAAATTTATCGACTACCAATCCACTCCGCCACCCTAACCCACCCGCCCTGATATACCGATAAGATTACCTACGCTCGAAGTACGAACACTTCTCACCCTTTAGAATGGATTCTTCTCAGTATGTTGGATAGAATGAGCAATAACTATCATCTCTCCAACCCTTTTTCCTCCAATGCTTGCAAACCCAACAATGCTTACCGATTACACTCCCAGCCATAATCGACACCTCCTATAGGAGGAGATTTTGTGTACAATCCAAGCTCCCAGCTTAAGCAGACGCAGATGAAGACGAAATCTGTGTTAAGGCAAAGAGGACAAACATGCTCAAATTCATCATCGAAATCCAGACTTTGTTAAGGTGACCCTCGCTGGTTATCAAGGAAAAGTGTGGATTAAAATCTAAAGATGCTGTTCACGCCGCTTCAGCTTGAAAGCACGCAGACGTTTTCATAACGGTCGATAAGGGCATTCTGAGGAAGTCCGAGTGCTTGCAAAAATATATTATTGTCCTAGATCCAGTTGAGTTTAATGACTACTATGGAAGAGGTGGTATCCAAAGCTCTTAAGATACTGAGGAGAGAGCTGACGGATGAGGAGTTTCTGCTCTACCTTCAGGCGATAACTCCGAAGAGGGGAGATTCCGTAAAGGGGATAGAAGAAAAGACCAAGGATTTAACCTTCGACGAGATCTTAAAGATGGCGAAGAAGGCGGAGAAGAAGCATCTCAAGATTTAAGCCCCCTCTTTTCGTGAGCCTACTATTATCAAGATATTATACTCCGTATTTTTGTTAGTGGTTATAGGCAGGTGAAAGAATTCCAAAATCAGTCAGGTTGCTTTTGAAGAGCTCTACCATGTCTTATAGCCTGCATGAAAACTGTTAAGTGAAGAGTAGGAGAGTAGTGGATTATGAAGGCTATAAACGTCCGAACTAAGAAGGTTGCCGATCTGAGAGAGCTGAGTGCTGAGGAGCTCCTTGACACTTGGGACCCATATGATGATGAGTTCTCAGTTGAGGATGTTCTCCTTGTTTATGACAAGATAAAGAAATATGTTGTAAAATTAAAGCTTACGGGAGTGGAGCCTGAGAAGATGCGTGAAGTGAAAGAAGAGGAACTACCAGAGTTATTGAGACAGGGCTATCAGATCCACGCAGTTCTCAAGAACGGGAGATCGTATCTACTCAGCAGATGGGGCATCGGAGCACTCTTTTTAAACCATTAGCTTGCAGATCTGGCCTTATGAATATAATACACCGTTGATAAAATAAAGTGGTCATCATGGCTGAAGCGGAAAGTTTTTATGTCTTGCTATAAATTTTATATTGGCGGTTGATCAGGAAGGAGATGATACCGCCGCCTGGCATGTCTGCCCCCTCCACTTTACCATAAGGGGCTTTCAACTGCAGAACTCTTTTCACTTTTAGGTAATTACAATTCAGTAAGTGCCAATCTTGTCTTTCAATATATAACTCAGCTGTTATACACAATAAGATAAATTTGTGTGAATGTATCTGCAACAGGCTTCAAAATAGATATGATGAAACTTTAATGGGTATTACGATCTTTTCAGGCATCTCCATTTCAACTGCACCTAGAGCTATCGCAAGCGAAAGATTCCAAGCGATCTTGAGCCTGTCAAGATGCTCACTTCCAGTTAAGAGGGATCTATACTTCTGCATATCCTTGTAAACGAGATCTTCGAACTTTTCGTAGGGCATGTCGTTGTACATCATAGCCTTTGTTGTCAGCCAATTAATAAAAATGTCCTCAACCACCACGATCCTATCACCTATCTTTACCATGAATCTCTTTGACCTTATTGTCCTTCCCTCTATCGAAATCGTGAAGCTTTCTAAGCTTAGATGCTTCGCCCTGCTTACCTTACAATTCTTGAAGATAGTTCTTATGAATGGCATATGAGTGATCCTTCCTGTTATCGAATGGCTGACATGATATAAAGGAAT
>CAZBFC010000046.1:0-1978 GCA_964491095.1 uncultured archaeon
TTTTTATCTTCTCGATCTCGACCTGAGTTAGCATCGAATTTAATTTCCATCATGGCAATAAATATTTTAGCACTTACCATAAAGCTCCTTCCTTTTGGCTTCGAGTAACTCTTCCTTAATTCTTCCAAACTCCGCTGCAGATTTTATCTTAACTCCATGCTCTTCGGCTTTCTTAAAAATCTGATCGATTTTATTTCTCCACTTTAGGTCTCTCGTTAAGTGATGATCCATGATTATCTCTTTAACGTTTGTCCTTTCGATTAACTTGGATACATTTTCAACAGACCTTTCAAGGTGTCGTATCCCAAACACCCTTGGTTGATATGTCATAGGCCCATCCATAAAAACTATATCCGGCCCGGATTCGATGATAAAGGCTATCTGTTCTTCATGCGTAGCTCCTTCAACATCAGATGTGTAAACAAAACGCTTTTTGCCATCGTCTATGCAGACTTCGAGCACGTAACCCAATCTACTATCCGTTCCGTGAAATACGGGCTTCGAAAATATGATCTGGATATTCCCAAATTCGAACCTTCTAGAATCTGCAAACTCAATCTTGGGTGGGTTCTTCAATTCGTTAAGCTTCTGAAGGAAGTAGGCCGATCTTCCCATCTGACTTCTGTTTATGGCAATCTTTGGATGCTTGGTCAGCAGAACTTTACCAGCCAATATTTCGGGTTCGTTTGGGTTGTGGTGGTCGTAGTGGTAGTGTGTGATTATGACGATGTCGGCATTAAGTGTTTCACGCTTAATCTTTTGCCATAGCTCTTCCTTTCTCTTTATCTCAATTTCATGCGGAGGTAGGCCATATCTCTTCGGCCCTAAAGCCACACTTGGATCTATGATTATTTTTAGGTCTTTGGTCTCAACTACTGTGCACATGCTCCTCGCTCCGAATGAGTCGAATGCTATCGGTCTGATCTTCATCTTATCAAATCCCTCCCGCATCTTAAAAATCTGATAACTGCTCCCTTCTTCTTCACATCCTTCAATTCGCTCTCAAAACGATACATGGCAGTCTTCTTAAAGTGATCGGAGTAAACTACGATTTCGATTAGGCCGTTATAGTTGAGCGATTTAATAAATTCGTAGCACTTCTTTATCTGTTTGGGTTTTCTTTGTGCATCGGTATCTCTGAATTTTCCGGCGGTGCATTCGATCAAGCTAACCTTGTCCGGAAAAACGAAAATACAGTCGCATCCACCCTCTAATCCCAAGCATTTATCTGCACATCCGTCGAATCTGATTTTGAGCATTAAGCTTTTTCTTCGTTCGTTTGAAAGTTTGATTCTGCAACAGTCGACATGAAGGGTAAACTCGAAACAATCGTTATCGATCTTCGATTTGATTGTCTCTACGAGTTTATCGATTTCCATGAAGCTTCCTCCAAACAGCTTCTTCAACATCTGCGTACTTATTGGATAGCTCCGCTATCACGGACGAAAACTCCTCTTCCTCGATTCCATCCTCAGTAACCCCTATCTCCTCAACGGTTCCATCAAGCTTAAATCTATATATCTTCAAGGATTCGGGATCTAAGCCCTCATCCTCTCTGTATCCAAGCTTTTTCTTCTCTTCTGGACTCAGCTTGTTCAACTTTATCAGGTTGTCGAGTTCATCCAAGATTATCGGACTGTGGGTCGTTATCAAAACGTCGGCGTATTCGCTCAGCATAGCCAAAGCTCTTGTCACGATGCTTTGCATGTATGGATGAAGATGTGTTTCCGGCTCCTCTATTACTATAAATGCCCCCTCCATCTCAATTACATACCTCAGGTAAATGATTAGAGGTGCCAACTCTCTCACACCTGAATGGGATCTAAGTATCGGTATGGTCAAATCACCCTTCTTAAAGAATATTTCTGGGAATACTAACCCATCCGTTTCAACATAAACCTCACCACCAATTGCCTCTTCCAAGAAGTCAGCAATCTTACCAATTTTTTCGTTTTTGATCTCTCTTCTGTCTATTATA
>CAZBFC010000047.1:0-3545 GCA_964491095.1 uncultured archaeon
CCCCCCATTAACCGATGCTGTCGATTCTACCAGCAACCTCCAGTAGTCTCTTCTTTATCGTTTGGACAACCTTGTTGGGATCCTCAGCATAGTAAACGTATCCTATCCAACCCCTTTCGATCAGCCTCCTACCCACTATGCCCTCTTTCACTAGCCTTTTTAGCCTTTCTCGAACTATCCTTGTAGATAGCTGAAGTTCCTCAGCTATCTCCTTGACGGTCATCTCCCCCTTTCTGAGCAGAAGCTTGTATATCTCAACTTCCGATCTGTTGAACTGCAACTGCTTAAGCAGAGAGTTGATCCTATCGAGCACCATAGCTACCACCATATGATGCTAAGATTTATAACTTGTGAAGTTTAATTTTCATGGGTTATACTGGTATAAAAAATTTGGGTGGTGATGATCATGGATGCCATGATCGAATTCTTCAGTTTGGTTCTGTCAAATCCCCTTACAAAGATGGCTATAAGGCACGGTTTAAAGAAGGATAAGGATGGAGTTATCAAGCTTGACAAGTTCCTTAAGGCTTACGCTGAAGGTGAGGATTTGGGTAGCTTAGAGTTCAAGGCTTTAAAGAAGCTAATAGAAGCTGGCTTAAAGGCATTTGGTGGTAGGGAAGATCTGCTTAAGGAGAGACTTAGAGATGCGTACTGGAGAAGGGGTTTTATAAGTGTTTTAAGAGGGCTTGTGGAATTTGGAGTTAGAAAGCCCTTCGTCCCCGGAGCTCCGTTTTTAATCGTGTGGGACGTTACCTACAAGTGCAACCTGAGATGCAAGCACTGTTACTCCACAGCGGGTAAGCCATGGAAGGATGAGCTGAATAAGGAGGAGGCTATGAAAGCCTTAAATGTTTTAGCAGATGCTGGTGTTACTGCAATAGCTTTCAGTGGTGGAGAACCCCTGCTTAGAAAAGACTTCTTTGATTTGGCAAGGACGGCAAGAGATTATGGAATGTTCGTTTCCATAGCTACGAATGGCACTCTGTTAACGAAGGAAAACGTTAGAAAGCTCAAGGAGTGCGGAGTTTGGTTTGTTCAAATAAGTTTGGACGGAACAAAGGAGACCCATGAAAGGTTTAGAGGAATCGAGGGCATATACGAGAAGGTGATCGAGGGTATTAAGAACTGTGTTGAGGAGGGATTGATCACATGCATATCAACAACCGCAACGAAACTGAACTACCATGACGTTCCGAAGGTTATGGATCTGGCTGAGGAGCTTGGAGTTCAATGGTTCATGTTGTACAACTTCATTCCAGTCGGTAGGGGAGACTTCGAAATGGATCTAACTGCCGAGGAAAGAGAAGTCCTGCTAAAGGAGCTTTGGAGAAGACTTAAAGCTACGGGGATAAACTTCATGTCTACTGCACCGTACTACGCAAGGATTGCAATGCAGGAGGAGAGCTCGATCGTTCCGACACACTTCTACAACTCGAATTTGGAAGGAAAGCTCAGAGTTTTGGCGGACTTCATCGGTGGATGCGGTTGTGGAAGGTTCTATTTGGCCATGAGAGCGAACGGTAACATAGAACCTTGTGTATTCTTCCCGCTCACACTCGCAAACATAAAGGAGTTTGAAAGCGGAGAAGACTTTATAGAATTCTGGAAGAGCAATAAAGTTTTAAACGATTTAAGGAACAAGGATGCACTGGAAGTTTGTGGGGAATGCAGATACAGATATGTCTGCGGAGGTTGTAGGGCAAGAGCCTACGCATACTTCAAGGATTACATGAAGCCCGATCCCGGATGTATAATCGTAGAAAAGAAGCTTAAGGCAATGAAGACATCATAAATCAAATTTTCCATCTTTTTAGGCAGAAATCTGCTATTTCCTCTGATAATTTGTCAATGTCATCTTTAGTGAATCCATTGATACTTATGTATGCTGTCAATCGATTTCGTGTTCTTGGCACATTGGATAGGGGATAACAGTTTTGTGCTTTATATTGAGGTAGTCTATTTTTACAATTTGGATTAGGTTGCAGAGATTCTTCTAACAAGCACAGATTACCTAACCTGTGAATATTAGCATCATACTCTTCTTTGCTATTGAATCCGTATGCAGGTGCGGGAAAACCAAAAGTTGGTTTTTGCGGAAATATATGTTCAAGTTGACAAGTTTTGTAGAGCTGAGAATTGCAATCATCAAATGAAGGATCTAAATACTTTTCGTATTCCCACAAGATGTATTTTGTAGCTGGATTTTTATACATTCTTTCGTTGATAAGTCTGTGTCGAAGTGAATCGTCATCCATGAACACATTGATAAATCTTTTAATTTCAGAAATAATTTCTTGTTTACTTATACCAATTTTTATCTTTGAAATTACATTTTTGTATAAGTCTGCCTTTGGTTCAGTGCCTCTTATCTTGTAAACCCTTAAGTCCAAAGTCTCTATTAACTCTAACAGTTCCCTATCTAATAGGTTTTCAGCTTCTAGTGAAATAATCAGGGGATATACTGACGTATTCAAACCCAAAAAGCTAAACAGTTTCTTAAATTTACAGTCTGTTTTGACCTTCTCCATAATTCTCTTAAAAGCAGTTGTAAATCTGTCCAAACTTTCTAAGAATTCTCTTATGAAATCGCATAAATCTTGTCGGTTATTTTTAAGACTATGACATGATCCTTTTATAAACCTTTCAAATACTTCAATTGCCGTTGCATCGTAATTGTAAACTTCTCGCAAATTGTATTTTTGGATAGCATAACAAGCAAAGTAATGATAGAAGAATCTCAACAGCTCATCTTCTGTGAACTTATAGCTTCGTATGTATGTTACATCCTCCTGTTCACCGATGTCTTTGATAATGTCGTAGTTTGTAAATACATTTCCAAACACATCATTTATTTTTCTGTCCAATTCACCATTTAAGTATCTGTACGAAATGAACATTATATGGCTCTTAGTTTTATCGAGTAGATTTAAGGGCTTACCTCTGTCGTTAAGACACTCAAACGTTTTTATAGCTAATGTCTGATCATGAACGACAAATTCTAAGACGTAAGTTTTACCTTGAATATATTGAGATAACTCATTTAACCTTCCAAACTGACCGATTTGATTCTCAAAGAATTCTAAGCATTCCTTTAAGAGTCTATTGGTCTTTAAGTCGGGTTGAGGATTTTTACCATCTACAAGGGCTTTTAAAAACTGGTTATTTAGATTTCCCAACTCTAACCTGTATATATCCCCACATTTAATAAAATTGTTCCTTAAAGCAGATAAACCTAAATTTGACAGTGCAAGTAGGAATAAATAAACCGTCGTTATCCTTTGTTGTCCATCAACAACCTCATATACTTCGAATTCCGTTGCTGATTCTTCATGATATATTCTTTCACCTGTGGCTTTTAGAGTTATCGTTCCTAAGTAATGAATAGTATCGGTTTCTAAACCTTCCCTTATATCGTTCCAAAAGTCTTCCCAGTTCTTTCTTTCCCATGCATAACTTCTTTGATAATCTGGCACTCTAAAAACCTTTCCAGCAAACAGCTCAGATATTTTCTTTGCTACAGCATTTGGTAATCCTGGAGTCATAAC
>CAZBFC010000048.1:0-9653 GCA_964491095.1 uncultured archaeon
AAAGAAGCGCTATCCCGGGCATGCGAAGAAGGTGATGTTCGCTCTATGGAGCATGGGGATGCTGTCGCTTACGAAGATCGTGATCGTGGTTGATGATGACGTAAACGTCCACGATATGAAAGAGGTGATATGGGCTGTGACGACGAGGTTTGATCCGGCTAGGGATGTAATAATAATACCAGACTCTCCGATCGATGCTTTAGATCATTCAACGTACAAACCAAGTTTGGGAGGTAAGTTAGGCATAGATGCAACGAAAAAATGGAAGGAGGAAGGTTATGAAAGAGAATGGCCCGAAGTTGTTGAGATGAGCGAAGACGTCAAGAAGAGGATTGATGCAATTTGGGATGAACTTAAGAGGCTGATCTTCTGATTTTTCAAATTAAAAATAATTCTGTATTTAGTTTTTCTTTATAAAAATTGATTATCTTACTTTCGATCGATCGAATCTTGAAGTCATGTGGTGTTTTTGGTTTTTCTACGAAAAACAACACGATACATTCATCATACAATCCAAGCATAACCGAAAAGCTAGCTTTAGCTAAAGCGGCTTTTATTTTACTACCATTTTGTCCGTGATCCAATTCGATGGCAACCGAGTAATCGTCTAAGATTATAGCGCAATCATGGATATACTCCCGAATTAAAGAACGTTTCACGTTTACTCTTTGGAATAGGATTCACACCTTCACAGAATACATATCTCCTAGCGCAAATGTGGTCGAGCTTAAAATATTTACAAAACTCATTCATGAGATACCTATAAAATATTCTTCTGGCACAAGCATCCCATGTTCCTTTTGTTTTCTGGCGTTCTTGACCGATTTTTGTCAGAATTTCGTCTCTATTTGCTCTAATCTTGTCTATGGTTTGATAAAGAAAACCATCCAAATTTGTATAATTTAAAGCTTTCATAATTTTTAAAAGTTTTAATATTTCTTATAAAGTTTACTATTATCGTTCTATTCTTTCTGTTCTTTACAGTAGCCAAAAGCCTTAAGAAGTTCCTGAATTCGCCGATTGTTAACTCTTAGAATATCATCCAAAAACTTCTCAAATTTGTCTAGATTAGCATTTATTTCTCTATGCAACTCGTCTGGATCGTCGGGTAGTCTATAATCGCGTAATCTAATTTTAGTATCTCTTGCTGTTCTGACGAACCAATCTTCAAGTCTTGGGCAGAGAACTACTATGTAGTTATTTCTCTTCGCATCGTAGGCGACTTTTATGTCGTTGCTGTTTGAGATTAAGGATTCTGGGTTATTTAAAAGATTTTTAAGGTATTCAGGCTGAACGCTGTAGGGATCTTCATCTACAAGGCCACAGCAGTTATCGTTATCTTTCAGTCTTTTGCAAACTCTTGGCTTATTGCCAGCATGAATGACCATCTTTTTTGGAAATCCTAGCTTTTTAACGAGCAATTCATCTGGATCACATTCGACAAATATATACTGCATAGTTAACCCTCTAAGAACCTATCTAGATTGAAAAAGACATCAACGTCCAAATTAACTACTTCTT
Source organism: uncultured archaeon (assembly GCA_964491095.1). Taxonomy (GTDB): domain Archaea; phylum Halobacteriota; class Archaeoglobi; order Archaeoglobales; family Archaeoglobaceae; genus WAKM01. The sequence continues at coordinate 1,522 of CAZBFC010000048.1, forward strand.
GAATTTCTTTATCACTCAATCTTTTGACTTTAGTCTGGTAATCCCTATAATACGTTATGAAAACAGCTATTTCATCCTTAGGTGTTTTTTCAAGTAGTGAGAGTAGGAAATACGGATTGTGCGTTGTTATGAAATATTGATTGTCATTCTTGTCTTGAGCTATGAGTTCAGCCAGATATTTAGTATAGTAAGGAAACGCATGGGCTTCTGGTTCCTCCATTGCTATAATCGAATTTTTGTTAGTGCAAACAGCTGCAGAGTAAAAAATTATTCTCTGAAGAGTGTCCGATAATATTGTATAAGGGAAACTTACAATAACTCCTTCTTCAAGCTCTCTCTGGATCTCCAATTTGTTTTCTCTTGGCTTAACTACAAGTTTAAAACCAAATTTACTCACAACATTGTTTGCCAACTTTCTTAACTCCTTATTATGTGCTAAAATACTAACGAGGTTATCTCCGTGAGGTGGCAATAGAAATTCTGCAGATTTATCTGGAAATTCTTTTTTATGGGTAAACCTATAAAACTTAAAGTTTCTTAAAAATTGTTGTATCTTCTCTGAATATTCATTCAAACTATAATGCTTCTGCCAATACCACTCCTCCTTTTTTCTACCTGTACCCTTTCTATAAGAATAAGCTAAGATATTTATATAAAATCCTTTATATTCTTTATAGAAGAAATTAATTTCTAAAATATCATTTCTAATTTCGATATCTATTTTTAAATTGTCGTTAATTAAAGCACTAATTGTTTTATCTATGATTTCATCATAAAATAGATTTGATAAACGTTCATATCTAATGAAGTTTTCTAGTTGACCTCCAAATCCTATAGCAGATAGTAGTCCCACAATGGCTTCCAATATGTTTGATTTTCCACTGTTTGGTTCTCCTATGAATACATTGATCCTTCCACAATCAAGCTCAACGTGCTTAATTGATTTAAAATTTTCAATTGTAATTTTCTCAATCATTAAATCAAAATTGGGTAAATCAAATATTAAGTCTTTTCTACTTTTTAATTCTTAGATTCCTTAGCTGGTCTCTCAAACTTTTCTCAGCAGTCCATTCGTCAACGAACCCCATAAATCCTCCCACAACCTCGTCTCCATTCAAAAGGACTGTAGTTGGAAGTATTTCGATGTCAAACTTCTCCACAAGTTCGGGATTCTGCTCCACATTTACAAACTCGAAAACGACCTCAGGAAACTTATGTTTAAGTTTCTCGACTATCTTCTTGAAGTAGATGCAATACGGGCACATCTTACTTACGAACACCAGAGCCTTGAGCACGGTTCTAATTCGTCATCGATAGATAAAGTTTTGTAGGTTTTATGTATGATTATTGATATGCTACTAACGCCTGAAGAGGGAAAGATCGCCGTCAAGCTTGCAAGAAGAGCAATCGAAACATATTTGGCTGAGAAAAAGGTCATTCAAGATAAACTTTCTGGTGTATTTGAGCAGAAGAGGGGGGTTTTCACAACGCTGACGAAGCACGGAGAGCTGAGAGGCTGTATAGGCTTTCCATATCCGATAAAGAGATTGGATGAGGCCATAATCGAATCTGCGATTGCAGCAGCAACTGAAGATCCAAGGTTTCCTCCCGTAAGCTTGGAAGAGATGGACGAAATCGTTGTGGAAGTTACGATTTTAACGCCTCCTGAGAAAATCAACGCCAAGCCGACCGAACTGCCGAAATACGTTGAAATCGGAAAGCACGGTCTGATGATTAAGAGAGGCTTCTACTCGGGATTGCTACTTCCTCAGGTTGCTGTAGAGTATGGATTCGATGCCGAGGAATTTTTAAGCCAAACTTGCATGAAAGCTGGGTTACCTCCAGACTGCTGGCTTATAGAGGGTACGGAGGTTTACAGATTTGAAGGACAGATCTTTAAGGAGGTTGAACCGAGAGGTGAGATCGTTGAAGTAGATCTCAAGTCTCATCAGATTTGAGTGATAGGAACATTTCGTATCCGTATCCGGCCCTTACAAATCTAAATCCCAATTTTTTGAAGAACTTTATCGCTCTGATGTTATCCTTCTCCGTGACAATCCTTATCCCCTCGTATCCCATGGCCTTGCAGTGCTCAATCAGGAATTTAACCATGGCAGTTCCAATACCCTTAGACCTGTAACCTTTTCGAACGTATATACAGAGAGAAACTTCCCTATCATTTATCGGGCTTAAAACTGCATGTCCAACGATTTTTCCATCGAGCTCGGCGACAATCGAAAATCCGTCCATCATGCATTTCAACCATACATCGACGTAATCGCTTGGTACGCACATGCAAATTTCGTCACTTTCCAAGTACATTTCCCTGAGCTTCTTCCAATCGGAATTCCGATAGGGACGGATCTTAACTACATCTCCAAGTTTTTGAGGAAGGCAACGGTATTTCATGGCTGTAATATTAGGGTTACCCTAAGTCCCATTTAACACTTTTCCTACCCGATATTGCAAAGCTATTGCAAGGCAAGATGCATGCTATATATTAGCACGAAACCTTTAAGTTTCCTATATAACATAATAATGAGTATGATCGCCAAGAAGTTCGACAGAAAGGAAATGGAGGAAGAAGTTTGGAGAGAAATGGAGACCTTCATAGCTGTGGATGACTGGTGGCTTGATGAATAATCTCATTCTCCAACAATCTCAACTATTCTGTTCTTGATATTCTCAAATGCTTCGATCTGACATTTAAGTTCGAAGGGTGGTATTCCCTCCAAATCGGCCCTTATAAAGCATTCGTCGAATGGGACTACACCCAGTATCGGGTAATCTATTAGGTCGAGGATGTTACGATAGGCCTCGGAGTATTTGTTAACTACAACTGCGATTCTGTCTATTCCGATGTCTCTGGCAAGCTTGTCGATTCTCTTCAAAGTTTCTACAGACCTCAAGCTCGGTTCAACTACGGCAATGAGTAAATCCACTCCTTTGGCAGTTCCTCGTCCCAAATGCTCAATTCCTGCTTCCATATCTAGCAGAAGAACGTCTTTTTCCTTAAAAATGGCATGCCTTAGGATTGCCCTAAGAAAAGCATTTTCTGGGCAAAAGCAACCTTCTCCTCCTTTCTCAATCGTTCCCAGTACTAAAACTCGAATTCCGTACTTGTTTCGAACCGAGTACCTTTCAAATATGTCATCGACCTTCGGATTCAGTTTGATCATCCCCATTGGAGCGATGACCCTCTGTTGAATTATATCTTTAAGTTCTGAAAGAGGAGTGATCTTTTCCTTAATCCCCAAAACGAACGGAAGATTTATGGATGAATCGCAATCGATGGCGGTTACTCTGTACCCATCTTTAGCAAAGAGGTAAGCAAGCATGGCTGTGAGGGTAGTCTTTCCAACTCCTCCCTTTCCAGAGACGGCAATCTTCATTTTTATGGAATTTCGCGTAGGGTTATGTTAAACTTTTGCTACCATCTCTCACGCCAGAACGATGGTATGAACAAGGCTAGAACCGTATATATCTCAAGCCTTCCTATCCACATGTTTAACGCCAGAAGAATTTTGATGTAGTCTGGGAAGAAAGAATATGTTTCACTTGCCCCCGCCAATCCCATTCCTGGTCCCACATTACCCAAGCAAGCTGCGACGGCTGAGATGGAGGTAAGAAGATCGTAACCCGACAGTGCGGGGATGAGAGACGAAATCGTGAAGATTATGATGTAAAGTATGAAGAACGCAACTACGCTTTCAACGACCTCCTTCTTAATTGTATTGGTACCGTATTTAACCGCCCTAACCGTCTTGGGTTCGGCCGATTTGAATATCTGAACGACCGCATACTTAAGTAGGATGTAGATCCTTATGACCTTTATTCCTCCACCGGTAGAACCTGAACAACCGCCTATGAACATCAAAATCAGCAGTATCATCTTTACACCATCGCACCATGTATCGAAATCGTATGTCGTGTAGCCGGTTGTGGTCATTATCGATACCACCTGAAAGAACGAAAACCTGAAAGAGTTGAACGGATCGAAGTTTTCCAAGTTGTACAGCGTAAGAATTGCAGTGGCAATCGCTATTATCGATAGATACGTTAGAAGCTCTGGGTCTCTAGCGAATTTAAATCTACCCCTCAGCAGATAGTAGTGAATCGTGAAGTTTGCTCCGCCTATCATTGCGAAGATCGCGATCACGAACTCAACTTTAGGATTTTTAAAAAATGCGATGCTTTCGGAATGAGTTGAGAATCCTCCGGTTGATAACGTTGTAAAGGCATGAGTTACGGCATCAAACAAAGGAACTCCCAAGATGTAAAGTAAAAAAATCTCTGCGGCCGTGAACAGAACGTATATTCCATATAGAATCATCGCCGTATCTCTTATCCTCGGTTTGAGTTTACTGAGAGTAATTCCCGGATATTCGGCCTGAAATAAAACTCCTTTAGCCATTATCGGAAAGATAACTACGAACAGCATGATGATTCCTATTCCTCCAAGCCATTGTGTCATGGCCCTCCAAAACAGTACAGACATGGGTAACTCTTCGGGCTTATTGAATATCGAGGCTCCAGTCGTCGTGAAACCCGACATAGATTCAAAAAAAGAATCTACAAAGCTGGTTCCTATCGTTACGTATGGAATTGCCCCGATTAGAGATATCAAAAGCCAGCTTAATCCGACGATTGCGAAGCTCTCCTTATATCTTAGAAGCTCATGTTCAGGTTTGATCGAAAAAAGAATTAGACCAAGAGTCAGTGAGACGAGGGAAGGATATACGAACGGTGTGATCGATTCGTTAAAGTATACGGCAACAGCGATTGGGAAGATAAATATCGCCGAAAAACCGATTAGTATTCTTCCCAAGAAATTGAACACTATTCTAACGTTCATTTACGCTGCCAAAATTTGGTCTATTTAAATACTTTTTCGAGTTCGTTTGCCAAACCTGAACATTTAAGGATGACCCTACCTTACATGTATAATTGATATTTGTTAAAATGAAAAACAAAATGTTAAATAGCAAGTCTGATGCTTTAACGAAGGTGAAAGTAACGGTTGTTCTTCCAGCGTTCAACGAGGCTAAGAGGATAAGAAAGGCTGTAGAGGAGGTTAAATTATGGATGGACAAGACTGGTTACGATTACGAGATAATAATAGCAGAAGATGGCTCTACGGATGGCACCGATAAGATAGCAGCCGAATTGGCCAGGCAGGATCCTAAAATTAAGCATCTCCATTCTGATGAAAGGCTTGGTAGAGGTAGAGCGCTATCCAACGCTTTCAGGCAGGCTGAGGGTGATGTGCTCGTCTACTTAGATGTTGATCTCTCAACAGACATGAGACACCTCAAGGAGCTTATAGATGCCGTAGCCAAGGAGGGATACGATTTTGCAACTGGTTCAAGGTTGATGAGGGAAAGTCAAACCGAAAGACCATTTAAGCGAGATTTTGCTTCGAGAGTCTACAATTTCCTTGTCAGATTGATGCTCGGATCGAAGCTCAGAGATCACCAATGTGGTTTTAAGGCATTCAGAAGGTCCGCCGTTTTGAGTTTACTCGATGATGTTAAGGATAACCATTGGTTTTGGGATACCGAAGTTCTGGTTTTGGCACAGAGAAGGGGTTTTAAAGTTAAGGAGATACCGGTTAGATGGAGGCAGAGTGGAGAAACTAAGGTTCGATTTACGAAAGACGTTTTGTATATGTTTGCTCAAATTCTTAGAATGTGGATGGAATCAAAAAGATCAAAAAAATTCTTCATATTTTCGATCCTGCTTTCAGTCATGATCCTTGTTAGCTTAGCTTTGTGGAGCGGTTTCGATTTATCAATTTTAAGCAAAGCCGATTTGAAGTTGGTAGCGTTGGCATCCCTGATCTATTCGGTGTCATTCATAATTCGTGGGTACAGGTACGAATACATCCTGTCAAAGCTGGGTTTTGCAGTTCCCCTGGGATTTTGTGTTGAGGGTGTGGCCATAAGCCAGATGGCAAATGTGATAATTCCCGCTAGAGTGGGGGATCTGGCGAGGGTTTACGTTTTCAAGCTTAAGGATATTCCAGTTTCTACGTCACTCAGTGGATTAACTGTCGAAAGGATATTTGATTTACTGGTTGTCATTCTACTGGCATTCGCTGCAATAGTAGTTATGAACAGTTTTAAATTGATGACAACTCCGATTTACGCCGTTTTACTTTTACTGTTGATATTGGCTATGATGATGGCTCTGGCGAAGATGGAAAACGTAATCGGCAAGATCGTGAGGGATGCCGGAAAAGCAATGAAGATGGGATTTATTGTGACGGCTTTAACTACTTTTGCAATTTGGCTTGTAGACTCATTGGTCTGTTACATAATTTTACTTGCGTTCGGTATCTCCGATTTTGCAGTGGTGATATTGGCTGTTTCGATCGCGAACATAGCCAAGGCGATCCCAATAACTCCGGGAGGTATCGGGACGTATGAGGCGGCTATGACGGGAATACTTGCAATGGCTGGAGTGAGTAGCGGTGTGGCGTTTGTTGTTTCGTTGATCGATCATACGATAAAGAATTTGATAACGATAGCTTTGGGTGGGATTTCGCTGGCATCTCTCAACGTTAGGCTGAGTGATATAACCTGCGAGAGGGTTGAAAGTTTGCAATAGTTAAAAGATCACTGCAAACCTATGCAGAACTGCTCAAACTTCTCATGCTCAAGTAGATCGCTAGCCTTACCTTCAAATACGACTCTGCCACTAATGAGCATATACGCTCTATCGCTGATCTCCAGTGCTCTCTTAACGTTCTGCTCCACAAGCAAGATCGTAAGACCCAATCTGTCTCTAAGCTCGACGATCTTGTTGAATATTATTTCAGCAAACTTCGGAGAAAGCTGTGCGGTTGGCTCATCGAGCATTAAAAGCTCTGCCTTTCTAACCAAAGCTGTAGCTATGGCCAAGAACTGCCTTTCTCCACCACTTAATGTTCCAGCCTTTCTCTTCATCTGATATTTAAGCTCCGGGAATACCTCAAGTGCCAAATCTATCCTATCCTTGAGCTCATCCTTTTCGAGCGTATATCCAGCGATCTTCAAATTTTCCTCCACGGTAAGATTTGTGAAAACGTTATCCGTCTGAGGTAGATACGCTATACCCATCTTCGTCTTGTCGTGTGGAGGTACTTTCGTTATTTCCTTATCTTTGAAAATAACCTTCCCAGAATGGATCGTTGCCAAGCCAAAGATAGCCTTGAGTAACGTAGACTTGCCGCTCCCGTTCGGTCCAACTACGCACGTGATCTCCCTCTTTTTAGCTTCAGTATCCACATCGAACAGTATGTGGAGCTCCCTATAACCAGCGTTAAGCTTTTCAGTGCGTAACACCCAAGTACACCTCTATAACTTTTGGATTGTTGATTATATCCTTCTCAACACCCTCAGCGATAACCTTACCGTTGGCCATCGCGTATATGTAATCGACATATTTAAGTATTATGTCGAGCCTATGTTCGACAATCAAAAACGTTATTCCCTTTTCCTTCAACTCGGTTAACCTGTTCAGGATGTCGTGAGCCAAAGCCGGAGCGACTCCAGCAATCGGTTCGTCCATTATTATAAGCTTTGGATTTGTCATCAGAGCCCTCCCAACCTCCAAAAGCTTAAGCTGACCACCACTGAGCTTGTACGCCTCTCTGTCCCATAGATGATCGATCTTCAAGAACTCAAGTATTTTGAAGGCCTTCTCAACTAGTTCCTCCTCATGCTTAAGCCACTTTGAGTACCTCAAACTGCTCAGAATACCTTCACCGATATGTTTCTCTGCTATTAGCAGATTCTCTAGAACGGTAAGCTTCTTCAACGGCTGAGGTGTCTGGAAGGTTCTAACAATTCCAAGCTCATAGATCTCATGTGGGGCTCTGTTTGTGATGTCCTCACCTTCAAAGATAACCCTACCTGATGTAGCCTTGTAGAATCCTGAGATCACGTTGATGAGCGTTGATTTTCCACTTCCGTTTGGGCCTATTATCAGCGTTAAGGTCTTCCTCTTGACCCTAATGCTTACTCCGTCCAATGCCCTAAGTCCATCAAAAAATTTTGAAAGGTTTTGAGTTTCGAGGACTATCATGTTCTCCTTCTGATTATGTATGCAATTCCGGCCAGTCCAGCTATTGCCAGGATTGCTTCGAATCC
>CAZBFC010000049.1:0-4910 GCA_964491095.1 uncultured archaeon
CCATGCGACGAAGAAGCCAGCTTCCGGTCTTCCAAGCTTTACCATAGCCAGTGCGGCGTAGGCCGTTGCTTCGACATCCGTGACATCTCTGCCTGTCGGTATGTACATCTTATCCCCATCCCTAACCGCTATACTCAGCAGTTCGTCGCCGTAATCCTTACCGGCCAAAGCCAAAGCGTAGCAGGCAAGGGCTTTCGAGTAGTTGTTAGCCTTACTGAATCCCTTTTCGAGGTATTCTATGGAATCCCTAACATCGTTGTAATATCCCGCTTCGAGCAGAGAGGCGGTAACGTAGGCAGTTATCGCGTAATCTCCGGCAACCCCTCCCATCATGTCCCTGTGGTGGATGAAGCCGACCGTCTCAAAACTTCCGTCGCTCCTCTTATGCTTCAGCAACCAGTCCTTAGCCCTCTCGATGACTTTGTCATCGATGTAGATTATATCCTTAGCCTCAGCAAACGTCCTCACGACGAAGGCCGTTAGGAAGGTCGAACCCTCCTTATCTGCATCTCCAAAGGCCGAAAAGCTTCCGTCGCTTCTCATGAACGTCAGCTCCCTTTGATAACCCACAGTAGCCATCAGTTCAGCTTTAGCCATTATCTCGGGCTTCATCTGGTTTGTTGCAATCAGGTACTTCGCAACGTAAACGCCAGGAGCCATTATGATCATGTTCTGTTCCCCACATCCGAACGGCATCCTGATGAGTTTATCGAGTCCGCTTATGGTTTGAGCCATGTAGCTGCCCGATACAGCCAGATAATAGCGTTCAGAATCCGGCACGGCTCTAACGTTTGGCTTCGTGCTGAAGTGCAATACGTCTCCGTCCCTAACTACGACGTTTTTAACCTCTTCCCTCGTAACACCTTCGGGCACGACTCTGAGCTTCTTGATTATCGCATCGGCGAAGTCTTCGCTTCTAGCTGTGATCTTGAACCTCTTAATTCCAACTTCATCAGCCTTAAATCTGAACTTCACCTCAGCGATGTAGCTTACGTTCACCCATTTCTTGGCAATCTCCTTCCCGCTGTCGAGCTCCTCAACCGTCACAAGCACCCTCTGCTCCTTTCCGGCGTAGTTGTATATCACGGCCTTTAGCTCGACCTCCTCCCCCCTGACGATCGAATAGGGGAAGTTGGCCTTTATGAAGAAAGGCTGGAAAACTCTGATCTCGTTGCTGCCAATTCTTAAGCCGCCATCAAGCGTTACCGCATGTATGACCCAGGTTGTGATGGTATCGGGAGCTTTTAGCTTTAGTTCACTGTCAGAAAATCCGAAGAACCACGTTTCCGGAAAGTACTGCCTTACAAGCTTCACCTCAGCGAGCTTCGATGTTGGTGTCGGTACAGCTTTGGGCACCGCACTCTCAACCCTAGCACCTCCAAGTATGTTGAATATGGGCTGTGATCTTTTGACAACACCCGTCTCTCCCTTCGTCATCTCCTTGTTCGTTAAGACCACAAGTCCACTACTTTCAAATACATCGTAGCTGCCTATGGTTCTGTACATACATGGAGATATGTGGATCTCGATTTTCGGTTTGCCATAGAGCTCCTCAAGTTTCTTAAAGACATCCTCAAGGTTGAGCCTATTCTCCGCAAGCACGAATACGGACTTATCCACTATGCTAACTCCCACGTTGCTGGCATCGAAGTGAATTGTTACCTCCTCCCTCGGCCTGACCTCCTTCCTATCCACATCAACCTTAAGTGTTCGATAATTTGGCTTGACTTCAAACGTCAGGTAATCGGCAACGACCTCACTTCCAGAGAAGCTGTAAACTACGATCCTACTCTCAGGAACCATCTCCGGAGTGGCTACAAATCTTATCGTATCACCTTTGATGAAGTCGGTAAACAGAACTATTCCCTTCGAGACAACCTCGTAGTAAACCCGCTTGCCCTGCGGGTAATAAACCTTGAACTCGTACTCATCGCCAACCTTCTCACCCCTAACCTTCTCAACGTGCAGATAGAAGCTCTTGGAGATCGCCCTGCTTATGGCTGCAAACGCGACACTTCTTCCGTCTATCATAGCTTTAATCGTGATCGTTTCAACCCGATCATCCGGCTTAAGCTCTACGAGTTTCTTTCCCCTTTCAGTCTTGATCTTAAGTTTTTCAGTCTGCACATCCTCCTTCGAAATCTTACTGATCACCAGCTCAACTTCCCTATCTACAAGCCTACCGTCCTGAGTTCTCGTAACTATCAAAACCTTGAACGGAATTCCAGGCTTGAACGACGAACCCTCGGGAATTATCTTCACATCTATTTCGGAAGGTACAACCCTGATAAGCTTGCTGACGGTTTGCCTGTAGCTTGTGTTCTCTTCAAAAACCGTTACGTTTAGTAACAAACCTCCAGCCTGCTGATGCGGTGAGGCTACCACGTACTCAACCGGAGGTAATTCGAACTCGGCTTTGCCATCTATCTTCCCCCTGACTTCTGCATACTTCTCCCATCTACCGATGTATCTATAGGCCTCCACCAGATAATTGCCTTTGACTGGCTTTCCGAACACGTATTTTGCTTCTATGCAACCTTTGACCTTCTCATCGGGCAGAACCCAATCCTTCGTCAAAACCTCTATCTCGTACTTGGGCAGGACATACCTTTCAACCCTAAAATCGAGCTGATTGATCATTTTACCATTTCTGAGAACTCTAACCTTCCAAACCCCTTCATTAGGCTCGCTTGAAAGCGGGAAGTCAAGGCTTGTCATTCCATCTACGTGCAGGCTTTTCTTGAAAACCTTTATTCCCTTAGCATCGATTATCTCCAACGTTACGTTATCTTCCGCCCTTCTAAGCATCGAATCGACGACTATAAGCCTTATGTGAACTGTCTGTCCTGGCTTGTATATCGGCTTGTCCGTTTCGATGAATACCAGCGAGTCCTTAACGACTTTAACCTCAGCCTCACCGCTGAAGCCTTCGGCTACGATCTTAAGCTTGTAAGTTCCCTCATTCTTCGGTGCAGGCAGTTCGAATTTTCCACTTCCGTAGAGCGTTAACTCCCTTTTTACATCCCCAAGCTCCACAGTAACCTTTGCCATCGCCGGTTTACTTCCGTTCAGAAGCGTGTATCCGATGTAGTTAACTTCTCCAGCTCTCAGAACCTTTGGAACGGTAAAGAAGTACGTGTTGGCAGTTTCGTAGCTTTTAAAGCTACTCAGAAGTATGATCAGAATTACCAGCAGGGCTAGAGTTGTGAGCAGGAGGTATCTGCGGTTCACGATGGATGTTACTCAACTAACGTATATAACGGATGTTATTTTGTTAGTATTTATTAAAATTTAAGGAAAATTTTTCTGACTTAAAATTCGTTACCAGACACCGTTAAACATCTACAGATTCCTCAACTCCCTGAAGAGGGTAGATCTAAGGAAGTACATCGGAATGAAGAAGTAGGCCAAAGGCGCAAATGTAAATCCGAATCGGTAGGCTACTATCACTATGTATGTGATCACGAAGAATATGAGAACGGGTGTCAGCGTTACGCTGTCCTTTGAAAACGTGAACTTATCGTTTTTGAACTCGTGCTCCTCCAAAAACTCCAAGATCCTCTTGTTTGATAGGGCCTTACGTTCACTTTTAACTCCAACGACCAGACATTCGATCTTGTCGGCCCTGATCAATTCGTTGAGAAATACCAAGAACTGCCTTGAGGAATTTTCGAAGTTGGCTATCGCAACCCTGACCTTAAAGTCCCTATTCATAAGCTCCCTTAACTTCTCGGCATTGCTCCTCCCTTTTACAACCCCAGAGCTGAGCAGCAGAACGTTTAGGAGGTACGATGCTGTGGGATACTCAAGAAATACGAATTCGTCATCGGTGAAATCTTCTATACGGTCGTTCGAGCAGAGTATAAACCTGTCACCACCGTGACCCGATTTTCTCCCCCTATCGTGATCCAGAATTTTCAGGATTTCCAAGCCCTTTTTGGTGAGCTTGGCCTTACCAGATTTCCAATCCAGTAAGCCAGCATCTCTAAGTTCGCTGAGTCTGCGGTAGTATGTCCTGAGGGAGTAACCCAGGGAACAGTCGTATACATCTCTGGGATTTCTCTCCTCCACGAAGAGACTCAGAAGATCTAAATCCAATCTGATCTCCCGCCTACCTTCCTCATTCAAGAGACACCTCGACTTAACTACGTAGATCGTAACCTTACCATCGAAGCCCTCCAACCTATCGAACAGATCCAAGCCCGAACCCAGAAACTCGTGATGCCTTCCATCGATGTCGTAACCGACGATCAGATGATCCACCGATTTCAACCTCTTAACGGGAACCCTAAGGCTATCGATGGATCTGCTAACACTCCTTACACAGACTATGTTGAAGTTCTCAACGTTTCTGACATCTATTATCTTCAGTCTGTGGGAACGAATGATCCCTATCTTCGATTTGCCGTCGTTCCAGACTATCCTCACGTTTTTGCAATCGTACCTAACCCCGTTTTCGTAGTACGAAAAGCTTGCGTAGATGTCGAATTTGTTCGACAGTTCGAATACGCTGAAGATCGTGGAATTCGGAACTATGAATGTTAGTGTTCCCATCAGGCCAACGATGCTCAAGACGACGATCTCCTGAATGGAATTCGTTTTGATTCGGAGTTGGGGTGGAAGTAGGTAGAACCTCATCTCCCTCGGGTAGAGCAGTGGGATTCCGCTGACCGTCAGCATATCCGCAAACAGATGGGAAAGATACGAGAACAACGCTACAAGAAACAGATTATAGCTGAAAGATAGAGGAACTGTCGCGGCTATAAGTCCCGTAAGGGAGTGAGTCCAAGTTCTATGCTTAATTCCGAGAAAGCGATCGAAGTCTGGAAGTATTGCGTATAGGGTTAGAATAAACCAAGAAAGATAATCTACAAGAAGATTTGATAATAAAGCCAATTCTATCAATTTAA